>JBKJYK010000317.1:0-3807 GCA_046715515.1 Candidatus Nitrosocosmicus sp. | reverse complement strand
ACGTGTTACTGAGCCGTATGCCACACATTGCTGTGTCGACTCGCATGGCTTAGTCCCACTCTGATAGCAGTCGGGTCCGGCAGGATCAACCGGAGTCGGGGACAGGCAGCAGGAGTTTGGAATTATACTACAAATTACAAATCCCAATCACAATGCCCGCCCCAGTCTTTTGTTCGGTTGACTTACCATATCTTTAACACGTCGGATTGGCCTTGATTGATTGCTTGCTTGTTGCAGCAGCAACAAAAGGCCAAAACTGACGCTTATTGAGTTTCACTTGCAGTGTCCTTCTTTTATGTTCAGATTTGATCTGATCTTATCTGATTTGTAAAGGGACACCGCAAGGAAAAAGAGTACGATCGAAAAGAAAAACTTAAAGAATTTGCGATTATTGCATTTCTACATAAACAGGCAAACAAACACACACATAAAAACAGGACATATGTTTGCTAGATTGCTCGAGCACATCGTGTCACCGCTGTTTAAGATATTTGAATTGTCTGTAACACCTTTTGTGTTATCACAATAAGTGTAATTGTTGTAGTTGATGTTGTTATGTATTACTGATATGTTATTTTGTATATTGGCTTAATGTTCTTTTCTTTTCTTTTCAATGTCTGTCTGATCGTTTCCCATGTCGGACTCAATCTACCGGGTCAGCACCGGTACGTTGGTCGAATCCCCATTTAATGTCTGTTAATACTGTCTTTATTTCAATAAGTAATCATCATTATGATTATTATTATCATCTGCATCATACTCATTTCCTGGATGTTTTTTCTTTGCATACCAGTATATGCCATCTGTCTTAGTTATAGTGTAAAGAGCGCATCTGGAGGTCAGTAAATCACATTGTGGCATATGCCAACTTCATCACCGACGCCGCCTTGTATCTAGGACACGTTCTACAATGTATGGCACAATTATTAATATAAATCTTGTTTATTATAAACAAATAAAAGATTCTTTAAATTGATGGTATATATCTATGAAAATTGATAATTATATAGAATTATACAAAAATAAAACCTTCGAATCAATGAATTTACACTTTAAATCTAAAGTGATTTTTCCTGGTGGGATAAACCATAATATCAGATATTTTAAACCATATCCTTTCTATACGGTTAAAGCCAAGGGAAAATTTTTAACAGATATAGATGGAAATAAATATATTGATTTCTGGAATGGACACTGGGCACTAATATTAGGCCATTCACCAAAAATAGTTTCTGATAAATTAAAAAAACAAGTTAAAAGAGGAACGCTGTATGGAACAGCAAATGAATCCAGTCTCAAGATGGCTGAAATGATCAATAAAGCTATACCATTAGCGGAAAACATTAGATTTTCAAGTACTGGATCTGAAGCAACAATGTATGCAATACGACTAGCAAGAGCAAAAACGAGGAAAAGGTTTATTGCAAAGGTTATCGGAGGCTGGCATGGATTTAACTCCAATCTACTTCAATCTGTCAATTATCCGTATGAAGTTGATGAAGGAATAGGCCTTATAGAAGACGAAAGTCAATTTATTGAATCAATCCAATTTAATGATTTGGATAGATCACTAAAAGTTTTGGAATCAATTAAAGATGATTTAGCAGGTATAATAGTTGAGCCCATTCTTGGTGGTGCTGGATGCATTACCCCAAAGGAAGGGTATCTGGAAGGATTACAAGAATTTGCAAGGCAAAATGATAGCCTTTTAATTTTAGATGAAATAGTTACTGGGTTTCGCCATTCGTTTAGTGCAGCAATGGAACACTACAAATTGGAACCGGACATTTTTACTCTCGGTAAAATAATCGGTGGAGGTCTTCCAATAGGGGCCGTTTGTGGTAAAAAAGAAGTCATGAGTTTGGCGGATATGACAAATAAGAATGATAAGAGCATGTATTGTTCTATAGGAGGAGGGACTTTTTCAGCAAATCCAATGACAATGACTGCTGGATATACCACATTGAAGTTTTTGAAAAAAAACCCCACAGTTTATGAAAAAATAAACTCTTTGGGAGATTTAGCAAGAAATGAGCTATCCAAATTATTTAAAGAATTAAAAATTGATGTAAAAATAACTGGGTATGGATCATTATTTATGATTCACTTTCTAAACGACAAAGTAAGGGAAATAAATAATGCATTAGATTCTGCAATGACAAATAATGAACTACTGTTTAACTATCAATTCGCATTGATTGCAAAATATAACATATTCTTTTTGCCTTTAAAGATGGGGGCTTTTTCATATTCTCATGATAAAGAGGATGTACATAAATTGTTAGAAGCTACAAGAGAAATTTTCCAAAATAATAAAGCTCGCATTGCCCATACCTAAAAACAAAGTCATTTAATTTTCCCTCCACAATGCCTTTTTTTTTGCTAAAATAATGAAGAAAATCAAATATGAAATTTGGACAAATAACCCAAGAGAAATTGACCATTCTTGAGGCGTTGGAAAACCCATGGAATACTGTAACATTAAAGAAGCATGAGTCGTTGGAACAAAATAGGATATTATTTGAAGGGGCATAGGTAACCTGTCAATAGAATAGAATACAGGCGGAATGACTGCAATAAGAACATTTACAAATGATATGAGTTGAGTAGCATTTCTCATATGAAGCATATGCGAAGACAAAAAAAATCCTATGGAAGACATTGTTCCCCATATCAAAAAAATATTTACAATTAAAAGGGGTAAAAAAGTAATAGAAGTTGAAAAATATACAGCTAGAGAAGATAAAACTAGCAATGCAGGCAAACCGTATAATAATTCAGAAAATGCCAAGCCAAGCATATATGTTAATGGTGAAACAGGGGAAGCCACAAACATATCCTGCATTTTATATTCAAGCTTATACAGCGAGATATCCTGTCCTAAAGATAATCCATATCCAACCAAGGCCATTACCAAACTTCCAGCAACTGCAAATTGGACATATTGGCCATTACTTACAATAAATAAAATAAATAATAAAGAAAAAGGCGAAATAGCTGTAAAAACTAAAGATAATGGATTTCTCCTCAACCACAAAACTCCGGTCAAATATGCTATAATAAATATTTGTTTTATCATTACAAAATTATTTGAATTTATTTTCATTTCCCTTCATCTTATAATGGTCATTAGTAATAATTGTTAAGGGAAAAGTGCTAACAGTTAAAGTCATTATTTTGAAAATGCAAAAGTTAGTTTATAAAAAATACACTTCAACTATTTTTTCTTTATTGTTTTTCAATTCTAAAAAGAATTTGTTTTTAACAGATTCTTTCATCTGATAGAACTTCTATTCAAACAACATCAATAACAACATAACAAAATTTATTGGATTCAATGATAAGGATTCATGGATCACTAGATAATCTTAAGAATGAATATAAGGAACACAATAATTAAATATATAAAAATATGATTTCCTATGATAATAATAGAAATAAAAATACAATATTCGAAAAATCCATCCGATTAGAAGCCGTTATTAATTGTTAGTAATTAAAGAAAAACAGGTGAAGGGTTATGATCAATGAGAATTTTAGTTCCATTTCTAAATTTAGGTCATTAAAACCAAAGTTGATTGAAAATATTACAATATTAAACAAAAATAACAATAAAAATAACGTACCATCATCTTTGTCATCATTATTAACCAATCCTGGCAACAATCAAAAACCAAGTTTTTGGATTGAAGGATATGGATGTTCAGCTAGTTTTGCAGATATGGAAATGATTGCAGGACAACTAAGAAATAACGGCTTTGATATAGCAAATAATTCTGATATAGCCAACATTAATCTTATAGTAAC
>JBKJYK010000316.1:0-14365 GCA_046715515.1 Candidatus Nitrosocosmicus sp. | reverse complement strand
CATCATTCTTATCGTTCAATCTAAAATAAAATACTATGTAAAATATTATTTTTGTCCAGATGCCATTTTAGTAATTAATGGTTTTATGGATTCAACAACGATATGCTAAAAAAAAGCCACCGCATTTGTGCATGTTATTCCAATCTAAAGTAATGCCATTGTATGTATATCGAATTATTGTTTGATCAAAAACGATTACTGAGAAATGCTGTTTCTTGACTGATGATTTACCAAATTAACTTTATGGGTGAAATCCGTCTTTATTGCCTTGAATTGACAATGAACTTTTAATTAGTTCTCTATGCTTGAGCTTTTGTTGGTTGTTTGTCCCCTTTTTTCGGTTTTAATTTGGGCGTCCATGTTGTATTTGTAAAGTTTTTCTATTTGTATATATTTTATTCTTTATGTCGGTATCAAAAAATGTTAATGTTTTACTTGTTGATGATAAGGTAACTAGAAAAGGGTCGGACATCCAACTAATTTTTTGGCGTTTTGCTCATAATATTTTCGATATGGGTACAATTAATTACAATTATGGGGATTTTTTTATATATATTATTGCCAATTGGTATCATTTTGATTGCTTCTTCATTCTTGATAGTTATTAACCAATATGACCGAGCAATTGTTTTAAGGTTAGGTGTTTATAAAAAACAGGTAAGACCTGGGATTCATACCTGCATTCCACTGATAGATAATGTTCTAGTTATTGATATTCGGGAAAAGGTAAGGGAATTCAACGCAGAAAGAATTCTAACAAAAGACAATGTACCTGTGACAATTGATGCTATTTTAAGGTACAAAATATTAGAGGAGTGCGCTAATGATGCTTTATTAAATGTTGAGAATTTCAATGAAATGATAAAACAGGTTTCCCAAACTACATTGCGGAATAATATTAGTTCTTCCTTGTTTCAAGAAAAACTTTCAAAGAGGGGAGGAAATTAATCATACCATTAAATCCATAATTTCAAAAGAGTCTTATAATTGAGGTATAATGGTAACAGGTGTAGAAATCAGGCAGGTGATAATTCCCCAAGAATTGGAGTCTGCGATGTCGATGCAGACCCAATCTGAACGGGAAAAACAAGCAAGAGTCACATATGGTGAATCAGAAATACAGGTAGCTCAAAAATTCCTTGATGCGTCCAGGATATATTCCAATAACCCTGTTGCGTATGTATTAAGGCAGTCAACATGCTATGTGAGACAATGAAAATTCATGAGAATACAATAATTATGATTCCATCTGAAAGTTTAAATTCTATGGGCTTTGAGAATTTAGGTGCAACCGTTGCTTATCTGCAAAATCTAAAAATTGGCCTAGAAGATATAGCTAAAAGGGCTGCCAAAGATCTCGGTTAGCTTATTTTTTATTGCGTTAGGATGTTTTTTGTTATTCTGCAATTGATAGGCTGGATAATTAGGCTAAACATTTGGTGCTTTTGAAAATTGATATTTAAAATTGCAATACATTAATGGATCCTTTATTTTTAACATACTGCAAATATTATCATTAATATTGTGTCCAGGTGCTCCATCTTCTCCATCGTCTTGAAGTTACATCATATTGCTAATATTGCTGTTAACTTTAACTTTAACTTTAATAATAATAATAATTTATATAGCTTTACAATTATAATATGTTATACCAGAAATAAATAATGAAGATGATAATTCCTTTGGCGGTATGCTAAAGAAACTAGATGAGGATGATGTCAAAATAACTGTTCAATTAGATGTAATAAAGCGTGGTAAGCGTGTAACAACTATTAAAGGCTTTACTAATGAAGATCAAATTGCCAGTACAGCACATGAATTAAAAAAATCTATAGGAACTGGTGGAACATATAAAAATGGAATAATTGTATTGCAGGGTGATCATAGATCAAAGGTAACTGACTTTCTTTTATCAAAGGGCTTTGATAAAGACGCAATAGAAGTTATATAAATTAGCTTTAAACATCCTTGTTTTTAGAAAGATGACTCAACTACTATATTGTTATTATTGAATATCAATAGCAATATCGATATCAATATCAATTATCACAGATTTAATGTATTGCCGAAGTGAAATAAAAATACTGCCTCATCTCAATATGCTGGTTCTAAATACGTCAAATTGTTGTTGTTTTTATCCCATTTAGTTGGAGAAAGCAGGTTGTGAATTTACATAATCCTAACTTAATGACGGGTTCCTGTCACTGTATTCTGCTTTATTCTAATTTGGCAATCATCAGGCAATAACCATAATTAATTGAATTGCTGTTATGTTTTCTTATCGAAATAAACAAATAAAATGAAAGATGATGTTACTGATAATAATGTTGAAACAACAAGGGGTATAAAATTACACCTGTTGGTATTTTGAACGTATTTTGAACATATATTATTAGGTGGAAGTTGTTGTTTACTAAAACTTGTTGGATTTTTCTTGTAAATTAGTTGATCATAAATATATGTAGAAACGTTTTAACAATAATATGGAAAATAATGATCATGGGTCTGAAATTAATTGGGATGAGGTTATAAAAAAAGAAGCAAGAGGGTATAATGATATAGATCTTGGAGAAGTTCAGCACATCGATAAAGAGAGCATTACTACGCAAAAAGGGAACATAAATAAAGACCGATATTATATACCAAAAAAATTTGTTCAAAGATTTGATGGAAATACACTATGGTTTACTTTGACGAGTGAGGATCTGAATTTATACAAAATAGATAAAGATCAGTAAAATCTATCTTGGAATGAAAAAGAAAGAATTCCTCGCCTAATTGTTTTGTATTTTGTGTGATTTATCGAAACAAGTGTTTGTTGATGCCGCTGCTGATGAGGCGTCATGATAGCTTGCTTTTGCGGATTAAAAAACTGTATTTTGCCTATATTTTTTCAAAATATTGATTTTGCTCTCTAAATGATCTACCATATAGTTATTTGGCTGACAACATTCAATGACTTTAATCCATTGTTCATGTCGAAGTTTTATTTTGATTGATGTTTGAGGGTGTGATAATGACGAGAGGGGTATATTGTCTGTGGATTTGTCCAAAATTCTGTATATGTTTTTTATCTTGTTGTTGTCTGTTTTTTCTATGATGACACACAGATTATCTAATATTTCTGTTATGTCGTCATACGTTAAGCTTATCTCAAATAATGGAATTTGAACCATTATGATTCACATATGCCGATTAAGTTTTCCCTGTTACTCTCGTTATTTCTCCCTTTGATTTTTGTATTTTGATTACTTATGTTTGCGTTATCTTTCACAAGTTCTGATCCCTGTCCATAATTATAAGAAATAATAAAAAATTGTAATGCACATTAAATTGTTCAAATGTTATATAAAAAAGGATTATGATGTTCCAATTATAATATCGTCAGGTGGTTTTTACTATCATTCTCTTAAATGAAAATATTAATAAATCACCTTTAAAATTCTTATGGGTTTACTTCGTTACTTTCAGCTATTTGTATATGTAGTTTTTTTCTGGCCCGTAACCAAAAAATCAAAAACTATTTTTAAGATAGTTACTAGAGATACATAGTTTTTGTTAATGTAAGTGTAGTGTTTTACTTGGATGCCGCTAATCGATATGGCATAATCCTATTTTGAAAAAGTTTGGAGCAAATTGTTGTGGAATTTGGCTTCTATTTGATGAAAATTGCCAATAAAGTTTGATAAAATTACTGGTAAATGTGTTATAAAACCAATTTATAAATTAATTTATTGCATTTCAATGAATGTGTCTTAAATAGAACAAATTTTGTAATGGATAACAAATTCTATCAAGTGTTAATTGATAAGTGATGTAACTGCCTGATAACAATGTCCTTACCGCCTATGCCAATACTGAATTGCCTATTAATGCCTTGATTGAGAAAAAAGGACTACTAGACCTCCTTTCTCTTCTACATCTGTTGAAAAAGTAAGTTTATTATTCTATATTGGAATCTGCTAGATGGGGGGCTTCATCATCAAGTAACTAACAGCCCTAGCAATATATCACATTTACAAATAGCATCCAAACATACCAAAAAAACCCCAGAAGTTTTACTTAAATTTAATTCACATGACAAAAGGGCTCCAATACTGATATGTGCAATCACCAGGAAAACCTATCTGATAAAGGAGCATACAACAGACTTTGTTTTTTTTAATGATTTGGGAGCTGCAAATGATTACTAAATACAAAAATTTATTCTAATAGTTGATTCTAGTTTTTTTCTCAAAATCCTTTGTTAGGTTTGTTATATTAGAAATATCTTGACCTCTCGTCTGGTCAACCATTTTTTTAAATGATCCTTGATTGTTTTGGATGTCCTCTAAATTTTGATTTCGCATTTTAATCGACTTGAATATGTTATTGTTCAGCTGTTCAACTTCACTTTGAGCTATGTTGGGAACCTGATTGCCAAGTTCTATTCTGTCGTCTTGATACGGGCTTAATCTTTTAGCGCGGTGGTTAATGAAATCCATGTTTTTAATTAAATATCTATCTAATAAAAATATTCTTTTTAGATGACCTTAAGTCTTTAACAATAAAAACAATACATGGATTGATTTTTCTGAGGTTTCCATTTAATTTTTTTATTGATGCTATTAAAAGATAATGCAAAAACCAAATTTGATGTTTGGCTTTTTAAATAAAGTCATTGTGCTTAATTCATTTATTATTTTTATAATTCTTTGTCATGACAAAAGCATAACCCTGTTTTTTTTGGTATCTAACTTGTAGTGGAACAAAGATCCAATGTGATGAGTATAATTACTATCTATTGAATTGAACCCCATAAAAACTATAAAACAGGATTTGAGGAAATTCCAATTGAAAACCCATCTACAGCTGATAGTTTCCCTCTCCACACTATTGCTTGAGTTGGAATATTTGAATTGACATTCCTAAAGGTTACGTGCTCCAAATAAATGTATTTTAAATTCTGTTGATTTTCCTGCCTTTTTAATTCATTTATAAAACTGACATATTGTGCATAATAATCATTCCATTTGGCTAATTCTTCGGCATTTTTTGCAGTTAACTGATCTTTATCAAAGTTATACATCTCTATCATTTTATCAAAGTATATCTTGGATTTGATTAAATTTCCAGTAATGATTGAACCGTTAACACATAAAGTGATCCCGGCACCTATCCCTGTTTCTTCAACTTTCGTTATTAAGAATTCAAGCAACCCATCGTTATCGCTCATAGCTTTTGAATAATTTCAGAATATTTAAATGAAGTTAGATTCAACCCGCTTATCCTTTTTTGTTCATATGCGTAAAAGGTGATTTTATTGGATCTGGATTGTATTGCATACCAAATTCCGAAGGGGAAAAACAAATAATGGTGATGTATTTTAATATATTCTATAATTTTATTGAGCGATCCAAATCCACCACCTCAACCAAATCCTGGGGACCATGTTCCACAGCCAGATCCAAACAATCCTGAACCAACACCTGTAGGTAACAAACAAGGATAGAGAAATTTTATCCTCTCTTTTTTTTGTTGATTATTTCTTGCCAAACTTTGATTTAGATAGTTTTCAATATATTTTGTGATATTGTGGTGGTCTGTGTTTGTCTTTAACTTAAAACTTTTGCCTTTTCAAAATGTCATAGCTTTTAGATGGAATACAGTATTATATTTTCTTTTCAATTAACTGTTTTTAACTTTATTGTTTTTGCTTTTTTTCACAAGGTTTTTTAATTGTCTTTTATCGTAAAGTTTAGAAACATACTAATTATTTTCTAAAACCATATATTTTATACATTTTGTCTATAAATGTTATATTTTTTTTAAATGCATGAAAACTTTTATTAATATGCCCAAGATATAAGTTTTATCAAAAAATGAGATATTACTATCGTTCAAAATTGTTTGCTTTTACCATGGTTTTTGGATTGGCCTTGGCTGTTTTTGCATTGTATTCCAACCAAGCGTTTGCAGTAGAGTCTCCTGCGGCAACTGACAATGGGATAACAAAACCTTTGTTGGCAATAGCTGCAGCAATCGCAATTGCAGGGGGCCTGATTGGCACTGGAAACGCACAGCAGGGGATAGGGGCTGCGGGGATGGGTATAATTGCAGAGAAACCAGAGAAATTTGGGCAGGTTCTGTTCTTTTTCGTTATCCCTGAAACCCTTTGGATTATTGGATTTGTACTTGGAATCATACTGTTGTTGGGAATATTGTAGTTGGTGTATGGATACATGACAAGCCTGGATACTTTTATTCTTGAAATTGAAAAAAGAAAGGAAAATGAAGTAAACCTTTTGGAAACTACATTGGCCAAAACAAAACAGGAGATTGAACATACAAAGGAGACTACAATCAAACAGATACAAGAACAATATTTGAACGAGGCAGAAACAAAATCAAACAGGGAAGCAGCTAGAATAGTTGAATCAGCTAAATTAAAAGCAAAAAAAATTTTATTTGAGGCCATTAATGCAAATATGGACTCTACATTTGAAACTGTAACGGATGAATTGAGGACTTTTGTACAGAAACCTGAGTATAGGGAAATGCTTGTGAAAATGATCAGCTATTCAAAAAATACCTTGGGGTCCAATGTTATAATTCACTGTCGTGATGACGACCGTTTGGTTTTGAGGGAAATGGATATTCAAATCGGCTCCCCAATTGATACCTTAGGGGGAGTTATAGCTGAAGATAATGAAGGTAAAAAGGAGCTTGATCTAACTTTTGAAGAGTTGTTAAGAACTTGTGAGGACAAAGTAAAAAGTTTTCTGCTGGAGAGGATGGTGCAGCAAAGATGACAACATCATCATATTCATCTTCATTTGGAAGGTTGCAGTCTCTCTCTGCTAATTTTCTGTCCAAAGGTGATATTCAAAATTTGGTTAAAGCCAAAGATGTTGCTGAAATGACAAGGATACTTCAAACTACGTGGTATGGGCCTGAGATAGAGAGAGCTTCAAATCTTTATTCGCCCCCAGAACTTTTAGAGGTTGCTTTAAACCGACACCTTGTCGAGATAAACAAAATTGTGTTGGAGAGCGCACCGTTTAGTGGAAAAACTGCAATCAGATCGTATTTATTAAAATGGGACATATATAACATAGAACTAATCCTTTCTTCAAAGATCATTGGTCGTGCTATAACTGAAACTGAGCCTTTTTTGATCTCCAGCAGAAATTATCCCGCAGGCATTTCTGCAGGTAATATTTCTCATGATGAAATGAAAATCATTTTGTTGCAGCCTGATCTTGAAAGTGTTGTAAACTATCTTGTGAAATATAAATACGGTACAATAATTCTACAGCATTTCGATAGTTTTCAAAAAACAGGGGATCTTAGTCCCATGATGCTGGACCTTGTGGCGTATTATTATGCCAATTTAATCCAATCACTCAAGTTTTTCCAAGGTGACGAGGCAATCATACGCGATCTATTCAGAATGCAGATAGACAAAAAGAACATAATGAGCTTATTGAAATGCAAAGACTCTAACCTGAACCGGGAATTGGTAATTAGACACCTAATAGAGGGAGGGCATATGTCCCAAAATGAGTTAATGGATATGTTTGAATCCAAAAATACTGGAGAATTTGTAAACAGAATAGAAGAGCATCTTGATTTGGGTGACTTATTGGAAACATACAGAAAAACACATAGCCTTATCGATTTTGAAGTGACTTTAGACAAATTCACAAGCTTGTCATATGTACAAAAATTGAAAAGCATTTCACTTTCAATTGGATTTATATTTCACTTTATTGTTATTGCAGAGTTTGAATGGGATAATATAAAGAGAATTGCCTATGGGAAGCGTTATGGTATATCGATGGAGCGCATAAACTCGATGCTGCTTTTTGAGTGAAGATATATGTCGTCAGAACATGAATTAGACTCAAAAGACTTGATTGCCGTTATCGGCGAGCGAGAGCTTGTTATAGGCTATCGACTATTGGGAATCAATGACACCTTTTTAGTTGACAAAGACAACAATGAGGCTATCAAAACCATGGAGATGCTTTTTTCTTCTCACAAGTTTGCGATGATTATTGCAAGCCATTTCATACGTGACTCGCTTCCTCCATTACTTAAATTAAAAGTTGAAGCTTCATTACGCCCATTAGTTCTCTTTATGCCTTCGCTAAGCGGAAACATGCATGAGGAGTCATTATCCTCTTTAGCTAAGCGTGTACTTGGGATAAATATCTAAAAGGAGATGAACAAGATGAAAACTAGTATTTCAAACGCAATTATCTCACGTATTTCAGGATCCGTAGTTGTGGCAACAGGTATTGAAGACGCACAAATGTTTGATGTAGTGCGAATTGGGGATCTAGGCTTACTTGGTGAAATTATCCGCCTTGAAGGAAACAAAGCTACCATCCAGGTCTATGAGGATACAACAGGTCTCCGACCGGGAGAAAAGATTGTCAATACCAAAAGACCTCTCTCAATACAGCTTGGCCCTGGGTTATTGACATCCATTTATGATGGGATTCAGCGTCCACTTGATGTTTTAAGGAATAAAAGCGGTGATTTTATCAGTAGGGGAATTTTTATTCCAGCTTTGGATCAGCAAAAAAAATGGGAGTTTGTTCCTACAAAGAAAAATGGCGAAAGTGTCTCCCAGGGTGAAATTATTGGTGAGGTTCAGGAAACCCCACTAATTAAGCACAAAATAATGATTCCATACGGAATTCATGGTCAACTACTTGAAATCAAAGAGGGAAAATATACCGTAAACGAAAATGTGGCCAAAGTGAGAACAAAAAGTTCAACAATAGTGGATATTGGATTGTCGAACTGGTGGACGGTAAGAATTCCACGACCTGTTTCAAGGAAACTTCCTCCAGAGTCCCCTTTGCTTACTGGGCAACGTGTTCTTGACACCTTTTTTCCTGTTGCGAAGGGGGGTACTGCTGCTATTCCAGGACCCTTTGGGAGTGGGAAAACAGTAACCCAACAACAACTTGCAAAGTGGGCAGATAGCAGCATAATTGTTTACATCGGATGTGGTGAAAGGGGAAATGAAATGACCGAAATCCTAACTACCTTTCCAGAACTAGAGGACCCAAAGTCAAAACGGCCATTAATGGAGCGAACAATACTTGTTGCGAATACTTCCAACATACCGGTAGCGGCACGTGAGGCCAGTATCTACACCGGTATTACCATGGGCGAATATTATAGGGACATGGGATATGATGTTGCATTGATGGCTGACAGCACTTCCAGATGGGCAGAGGCCCTAAGGGAAATTTCAGGAAGGTTAGAAGAAATGCCCGGAGAAGAGGGTTATCCTGCATACCTGGGTAGACGTTTGGCAGAATTCTATGAAAGAGGCGGCAAAGCAGTTGTTATGTCTCCAGAGGATCGGGTAGGCTCTTTAACTCTGGTTGGTGCGGTGTCGCCTCCAGGTGGTGATTTCTCCGAACCTGTTTCCCAGAATACATTAAGGGTAACGAGGGTATTCTGGGCACTTGATGCCAATTTGGCTTCAAGGAGACACTTTCCATCCATTAATTGGCTGACTAGTTATTCTTTGTACACCGATGATATGCTTGATTGGTACAAAAACAATGTGTCGGTTGATTGGAGCACCCTTAGACAGGAAGCGCTAGAAATATTACAAAGAGAATCAGAACTGCAAGAGATTGTACAGTTAATCGGTTATGATGCATTACCCGAACCAGAAAAAGGTGTTTTGGATACAGCCCGCTCTATTAGGGAGGATTACCTGCAGCAAAGTGCTTATGATGAAGTTGATACATACACTTCCATAAAAAAACAACATTTGATGCTGTCCACTATTTTGGATTTTGGTAGAAGGGAGTCTAACGCAATAAAAAAAGGTATTTTATCTTCAAAAATCGGATCTTTAGACGTTAAAAAATTGATATCCATGATAAAATGGACAAAGGAAGATGAGGTGGAACAGCAGGTTAAGGAGATAAAGGAGAATATGACTAAACAGTTTGACAGCTTGCTAAAGGAGGCGAATGGCTAGATGTCTAAAATATCTTTTAAAACCCTCTCCAAGATTGCAGGCCCTTTAATATTTGTTGAAGGTGTTAGGGATGCTTCATATGGTGAGATGGTGGAAATAAAACTTGCTAATGGCGAACTACGTGAAGGGCAGGTACTTGACACGCGAGATGGTTTGGCCGTGGTACAGGTATTTGGATCAACAATTGGACTTGGTTTGACCCGAACTTTAACAAAATTCCGGGGTGAAACCGCTACAATGTCCGTATCCGATGAAATGCTTGGTAGAACTTTTGATGGCTTGGGAAAACCTCGAGATAAAGGGCCAACAATTGTTTCAAAACAAAAGTTCGATTTGGTCGGATCCGGCATCAATCCTTATTCCCGAGAAGAACCGTCAGAATTCATCCAGACCGGGATGTCTAATATTGATGGAATGAATACGCTTGTGAGGGGCCAGAAACTTCCAATATTTTCAGGCTCTGGTTTACCCCATAACTTACTTGCCTCGCAGATTGCTAGGCAAGCTCGGGTTCTTGGAGCTTCTGAAAGCTTTTCTGTAGTCTTTGCTGCAATTGGAATTACAAGTGAAGAAGCAAATTTTTTTATAAAACAATTTGAGGAAAGTGGGGCACTTGGTCGAAGTGTTCTTTTCCTAAATCTGTCATCCGATCCATCCATGGAGCGTATACTTACCCCAAGGCTTGCACTAACAACTGCCGAATTCCTTGCTTATGAGCGGGGAATGCATGTATTGGTCATAATGACTGATATGACAAATTATTGTGAGGCTTTAAGAGAGATTGCAGCAGCTAGGGAAGAAGTTCCTGGAAGACGGGGATATCCTGGTTACATGTATACGGATCTCGCATCAATTTATGAAAGGGCTGGAAAAATAAAAGGCAGGGAGGGCTCTGTAACACAAATTCCTATTCTTGCTATGCCTGCAGATGATATTACCCATCCAATCCCAGACCTTACAGGCTATATTACAGAAGGCCAAATAGTTATGAGCAGGGATTTACATAGACTGCATATTCATCCGCCTGTTGATGTTCTAACGAGTCTTTCACGTCTTATGAACCAGGGTATTGGAAAGGGTCAAACAAGAGAAGATCACAGAAGCCTAGCCGATCAGCTATATGCAACATATGCACAAGGTAAGGATGCGAGGTCTTTATCAGCAATAGTTGGAGAAGAGGCATTAAGTGATATTGATAGGAAATACCTTAAAATTGCAAATGATTTTGAAAGAAATTTTGTTAACCAGGGTGTAGATGAAAACAGATCAATTGAACAAACTCTAAACATTGGTTGGGAACTCTTAAGCGATATCCCGGATTCGGAGCTAAAACGCATCAAGTCTGAATTTATTACAAAATACAGGGCAACAACTAATTCTGGCAAAGTAGAGGGAAAGGTGTAACATATAGGATGTCTCTATCTTCAAACATCAGGCCCACTCGCCTTGAATATATACGCACAAAGCGACGAATTTTAATTGCACAAAAAGGTCTAAAACTCTTAAAGCTAAAACGTCAGGCACTAATTCTTGAATTTTTCAATACCAACAAGACTGCCGCAGCATTAAGAGGCAACTTGCAGTCTGAACTGGTAAGAGGATACGAAGCCATCAGAATGGCTGAAATGCTAGCTGGTTCGATGAGACTTGAGAATGAATCTATGAAGATACCTGAATTGGAAAACTTACACGTAATGTCCAAAAGCATTATGGGAGTCCATATTCCAAAGCTTATTGGTGGACAAAGAGAAGTACTTGAAGAATATTTGATTGAGCTTCCAACCTCTATAAACGAGGCAATAAGGTCTTATCAGAGAATCCATAAAATTGTGTTGGATATTGCAGAGAAGGAGACGGCACTGAGAAAACTCCTTTTAGAAATTGAGAAAACAAAGCGAAAATCAAATGCAATAGAGAATGTTTTTATTCCAAAACTGGTTTCCGCTGTCAAATTCATTACTTTTAGATTGGCTGAGATGGAGCGTGACACATTCATTATGTTAAAGACCGTGAAAAGGAAGATGGGTGAAAGGGAAGCAGCCGCAGAGGAAACTGAAAAAGAAAAAAAAGAAATAATCATTTCAAATGAAGGGGTGCAAGACTTTAAATGAAAAATGGCAATAAAGATAATGAGGGTAATAAAGGAATCTTCGTAAATGGTCAACAAAGGAAATTTTACCTGATAGGGAGGTCTTTTAAGATTGGGAATATAATTGGGACGCTCATTTTGGTGTTATTAATTGGCAAGTCCTTGCTGGGTGTATAGGCATGACTAGCACAAATTCACAGGAAGGGTATATCAATTCTCTTAGACAAATCAAAGAAACAGAGGAAAAAGTACAGGCTGAGATAGCATACCATAAAAATCAGGTTGAACAGGAAATAAAAAATTTACAAGAGAGTTTGAAAAACGCAATCGAAATGTCAAAACGAGATGGTGAACAAATGGTGGAAAAAAACATTGAGGAGTCTAGGGATAAAGCTTTCGCAGAATCTGACCGGATTATAAAGGATGCAACAAATAACTCTAAATCTATTTCATTTAAACCCGATAAACAGATCATTCGGGAAATAATGGATATTTTGTTTTCTGAGGTAAAATAGGGAGCAGGAGATGTGATGTTCATATGAGCACGATATTAAAACCCGCCCCAATGGCTCGGATAGCTGTACTTGGCCTAAAAAAATACAGACAACAGGTTATCTCGATTTTATACGAAATGAATGTTATGCAGTTAGAGCCAATATCCAAAGAAGCGAATTCTTTTCTTGCAAATGAACATGAAAGTGATTATCATAGGCAAGTGTCTGACCAGTTATTGCGCATTAGGGGGCTAATCAATTCACTACCGCCTACCGCTATTACAGGAAAAATTGGATTTTCATCAATTGATGAACTTATTCAAAAAGTAACTTCCATAGACATTGACAATACTGTTGCTACACTACAAAGACAAAAGGAAAGTCTTTTGACACAAATGAAGGAAACTGAAAACAATATCAAACTGCTTGAAGAGTATTCATTCTTTCCAGAGGATTTGGATCTTTTGCATCTGTCTTCCGCACGCTCTTTCTTTGGTCGTATAGACACTAAAAAGTTTCCTGAATTCAAGAGTAAATTGGAGTTGGATGATGAACAAATTATTTTGTATACTAAGGAAGGCGATAAAATGACGCATTTTGCAATCGTAGTTATGCCGAGTTTTCCTTCTGATGCATTTGCATCAATTGTCAGTCTGTATCATGTTCACTTGGAAGCAGTCCCTAATCTTAATGGAAAGCCTGTTATTCTTGCACAGGAGCAAAAAAAGGCGTATGAGACTCTCTCTGCAAAGTTAAGTCAAATTAACCATCAGCTGACAGAAATTTCAAAAACGCACTACACATTTCTGAAAGGCGCAGAAGAACAACTTGACATGGAGAACAAAGAACTGGAAGTAATCAAAAACCTGGGGGTTACCAAAGACACATTTGCTATGGAGGGATGGATTCCAAAATCAAAGATCGGACCTATAAACTCGTCTTTTCTCAAACATACGGGAGATACTACGAAGATGTTTGAATTAGAAACCAAAGAAAATCCCCCCACACTCCTTGAAAACCCAAAAAGGTTTAGAATTTTTGAATCTTTTGTAAGATTTTATTCTTTACCGTCTGGAACGGAATTTGATCCAACTGTTATTTTTAGTTTGATTTTTCCTATATTTTATGGTTTGATGCTGGGTGATGTTGGATATGGGTTGTTCATACTTTTGGTTTCTATATGGGTAATAAGAAGGGTGGAAGGTAAAAAGCGTGATATTACCATAATGCCTAAATTCCTAAGAAATTTTGCCAAGACTATATTAAAGCCCGTGCAGATGGTTAAACTAGCTAAAGCAATGATTCCAGGTTGTATTGTTGCTATAGTTTTGGGATTTTGCTTTGATCTCTATTTTGGATTTCATCTAAATGGCCATTTGTTCTCCTATTTGAGCAGTTTTGGATTACCAATGCCATCAAATGGCGCATTTCTTGACCCTCTTGAACCGTTTGGTCTTGGTAAACTTTTGCTAATAAGCGGCTATGTGGGAATAGGTATGGTTTCCTTTGGACTTGTACTAGGAATAATCAATAGCCTTAGACTGGGTGAGAAAAAACATGTAATTAGTAAGGTCGGCTGGCTTTTGTTTGGCTGGGGCATTGTTCTATTGGGCTTGGCACTATTACACCATGAAAACATAAACCCAATACAAAATGTGATGGGCATTGTTTATCTTGCATTGATTTTTGCAGGTGTGGGTTTGATGTTTTTTGGTGAGGGACCTCGGGCTATCATGGAATTGCCCTCAATAATAAGCCACATTCTTTCCTACACTAGGCTTGTGG
>JBKJYK010000315.1:0-3664 GCA_046715515.1 Candidatus Nitrosocosmicus sp. | reverse complement strand
AAAACAATGGCGGCAATAGTATTCCTACTAGCACTTCAATCACTTAAACCATCACCTTTCTATTTAATGGATGAGGTGGATGCACATTTAGATGCGCAAAACACTGAAAGACTATCAAAGATTTTGTTACTTAGATCCAGTGACAATCAAATAATAATGGTAACATTAAAGGATTCTACTGTGGCCAAATCGGATATCATATTTGGAGTATACCCAAAAAACGGAATATCCCAAGTAGTAAAATATAATCACCACAACAAAGTCAAAGCAATCAAACAGAATTAAATTAGTTATTGTTCACGTCATGATTTTTATAATAAAAACAAGATACGAAATGTTTCTTAGAAATTTCATATTTCTGAAGGTCATTTTTGCATTCTTTAGAAGATAATTTACAGCTGTTATAAAACTTACAGCCAGTTAAAGGAATATCAAATGAATTTGTTTGCTCAGGGGTTTTATAATACGCATTAGAGCCGTATGAAGAAAAATTTACAGCATCCAATAACATCCAAGTATATGGATGAAGAGGATTTGCAAGTACATCGTCGAGATTTCCAAATTCAACCAAATTTCCTGCAAACAGAATACCAATTTTATCACCAATAAATCTTGATGTAGCTAAATCATGAGTAATATAAATAATAGAAAAATTCAAACTATTTCTCAATTCGTTTAACAAGGATAAAATTTCAGCCCGTATAGAAACATCTAACATTGATACAGGTTCATCAGCTATTATTAATCGAGGAATGCTAACAATGGCTCTAGCAATTGATACACGCTGTCTTTGACCACCAGAAAGCATGTTAGGATATTTATCTAAAAACTCATCAACAGGCTCCAATTTTGTTCTACTTAGAGCTATTCTAACTTTCTTTTCTTTTTCGGCATAACTAAGATTACTATTGTGAATTTTTAATGGCTCCATAACAATATCCTTGATTTTAAGATACGG
The DNA here is from genome assembly GCA_046715515.1 of Candidatus Nitrosocosmicus sp. Lineage (GTDB taxonomy): Archaea > Thermoproteota > Nitrososphaeria > Nitrososphaerales > Nitrososphaeraceae > Nitrosocosmicus. The sequence continues at coordinate 2,706 of JBKJYK010000315.1, read as the reverse complement.
GTTGATGGAACTATATGGATCCTGATGAATTAGATGTATTGACGAGTAAAAACTTTTATTTTTTTTTGAAATATTGATATTCTGTCCAAGAAAAAAAATATCGCCAGCATCAGGAGTTATAGATCCTATGATAAGCTTAGCCAATGTAGTTTTTCCAGAACCAGATTCTCCTGCCAATACCAGAACCTCACCTTGGTCCAATTCAAAAGATACGTCATCGATGACTTTTTTAATCTTTTTAGAAGGTGAAATAAACTTAAATGCATTTTGTTTTAAGGAATAATATTTTTTTACATGTTTTAGTTCAAGTAATGACATTAAATAAAATAAGAGGTTATTGATATAAAATACAATCGATATTAATTAACTTCATTCTTAAGTAACAATCTAAAAACAATATATTTTATATTATCTTAGTTTTTAATACCTTGTTAAGCACTTTAGTTAGAACAACACTAAATATCATAAATAATAAAAATTCATTATAATGATTAGCATTACAAATTTTGCACATAGTCTTTGATTTTGGTTGAGCTAAAATAAAATTTTTTTCATCAATTAACAATTCATTTATAATTTTATATAATTTTGGATACAAAGAATTAATTATTTTTATATTGTCAGAGACAACAGATTCAAAAGAATAATCGTTAAAAAATATAGTTTTTAGAGTAGATCTATAGTATTTTACTAAAATACCTTTTACCTCTTTGGTTTTAGATATCCTAATTAAGCCATTTTTTTTTAAAATATTCAAATGATGTCTTAATGTAGTTGTTGCTATCTGAAGATTAGATTTTTTTAAATAAATCATTAACTCGCTTACAGAAAGTTCCTTATGATATAAAAGATCCAAAATTTTGATTCTATGAGGATCACTCAATCCTTTTGTAATTTTCAAGCTTAAGGGGATTGTAACTACTAGTTTTTCATTAAATGAAGTATTCTTCATATATAATTTTTTATCTAAAATCTATTTATTAACATATAATAAACAAAATTATTATTTTATTTGATTTTCAATGACTTACCTAATTAGCAATAACAGTCGATTAGTTGTAATTCTTTTATTTTTATTTTATAAAACAATGCATCTGTTGAATTGCAATTCTAAAGTAATCCAAATTACAAAAGAGATAGGCTATAATACCTACAATACGGAGAGGGAATAAAATATACAAATGTTATTTACATCACAAGATCTAACATAAAAATAAGGTTTTACAATCATTCCATATGAACTCATGCATATTCTGTGAAATAATTAATGGAAATACTAAGTCTAGAAAAATTTATGAAACAAAATATTCGATAGCTTTACTTGATGCATTTCCACTTAAAAAAGGACATACATTAATAATTTCAAAAAATCATAAAACAAAGGTTGAAGATTTAACTGTAGAGGAAAATAATGATATTTTTACCACGTTGCATTTTTTAATTAGCCATATTGAAAAAACATTGGAGAGTAATTCAACGTTGATTGCAATACACAACGGAAAAGAAGCAGGGCAAGAGATTCCTCATATGCATATTCACATAATTCCTATAAAAAAATCTGATCAATCTACTGCAATTCATACTATGTTTACAAAAGAAAAAATTTCGGATAAAAAACTTGATGAGATTTGGATAAAAATGAAAAATACAATACAACAACAACAAAATTAAAAAATAGATGATAGAATATTAGGAAGTTCAGCTAAAGATTTAATAGTATACAATGGTTCTTCTTTTTTACATATCGGTTTTTGAACTTTATAAATAGAATTCAAAGTTCTAATAGTTTTTATTCCAAGTTCATTTGCGGGGAATATATCTATATCCAACCTATCACCTACCATAACACAATGTTCAATAGATGTATTGGAATCCTTTATAGCCTTATTAAAAATTTTATGATTAGGTTTTCTAGAACCAATGTTTTGAGATAAACATATTGTTTGAAAATACTGAATAAGATCATCTTTTTTCAATAAATCCACAGAGCCTGATGAATTATTACTTATTATTCCTAATGAATATGTTTTAGACAATAATGGAATAATAAGAGGAACCTCATTGAACAACTTAATTAATTTCTTCTTATTTTCTAATAAGTTATCTTTTAGATTATTAAAAATTATAGAATCATATCCTCTCGGAAGTATTAGTTGAGCCGTTAAGGAAACAATATCCAATAAACCATCGGAGCCAATCTTTCTATTAGTAATTATATTATTTCTCAATGTAAAATAATTCCTTAAATCAATCCTTGCACCATATCCATTAAGAGATTCAAATAATAATTTGTCAAAATAACTAATATAATCCCACTCATCTACCAAGGTTTGTCCTAGATCAAAAAAGATGAAAGGTTTCATTATAGTAGGTAGAATTAACCACTAATTATTTTATTTGGTCTTTACTTTAGCCTTCCACTCACCACCACCACCACTCACCACCACCACCACCCCCCATCTAACCATTCCCGGACTCCTTCTCCCTTTCGCCACATTTCATATTATCGATGATGCTAATCACCAGTGATAAATCCAATAACATATCCAGAATTGCCTGGTTTATTGATTAAATTACAATATATTCTCAAAATGCAATAACATTTTCTTGCTTTCTCACCTTTTATTTGCAATTGTTGCAATATGCAGTTTATATAGCAATGTGACGAAGTATAGGTGAAGAAAAATGGCCCAAATGCCAGCATTA
>JBKJYK010000314.1:0-3734 GCA_046715515.1 Candidatus Nitrosocosmicus sp. | reverse complement strand
AAAAAACGAAAGTCGGGGAGCAAAGTCATCGATTTTTAGACCCTTGTTAATGCATGTATTGATATATTCTATAGCGTTTGCAAAAGTGAACGCAAGTTCCTGTATTGCATTAGACCCAGCCTCTCTGATGTGGTATCCCGAGATACTGATTGGATACCATTGAGGAACATGAGTGGAACAATGTTGTATCATGTCACCAATTAGCCTCAGTGATGGTCTAGGCGGATAAATATATGTATTTCGCGCAATGTATTCTTTTAGTATGTCATTTTGGGTTGTTCCCCTCAATTGGGAGGGAGAAACACCCTGGGATTCTGCTGCAGAAATATACAAAGAAAGAAGTATAGATGCAGTTGAATTTATGGTCATTGAAGTGCTTACCTTATCCAAAGGAATATCCTTAAAACAAGTTAGCAAGTCATTAAGAGAACTTATAGGAACACCCGTTCTACCAACCTCACCTTCAGATTGCGGATTATCAGAGTCCCTGCCAGTTTGAGTCGGTAAATCAAAAGCCAACGATAAACCGGTTTGTCCATGTTCCAGCAAAAATTTAAACCTATTATTGGTTTCTTCTGCACTGCCAAATCCACTATACTGTCGCATAGTCCATAGGCGTTCCCTATACATGGTTGGGTATACCCCCCTCAAAAAAGGATAGGTTCCAGGACTGGATTCATTTTCGTTTTTAAGATCATTTTTTAAATAGAATTGTTTCACAGGGATGCCAGAATCGGTTTTAACGGTATTTTCGCTCATAGTCTACTACCTATTTATTTGATAATATTAATAAAGATAATTCTTCTGACACCGTATAAGGATCTTTGGTCTTATTTAGCATTGAGTCAAGTAATTCATTAATTTCTTGATTCTTGTTCCTGAAAAGTCCCAATGCTTTTTGTCTGCCTTTTTCTAAAACCATCTCCTTTATTTCATCATAAAGAATTTGTTTTTGTTTTTGTTTTTGTTTATAAAGCCACCCATCATCTTTAATTATGCTATTTATATTCAGACATAGATCCTGTAACCCTTCACCTGTCTTGGTTGAAGTTTTTGCAATCAGTGGCTTTCTGGGTGTTTCACCAATTAAATCCAACAAGGAATAATATAATGTGCCGGATCCCTCCATATCGGATTTGCTGACTATATATACATCGCCTATTTCAGTTAACCCGGCTTTAACGGCCTGGATGGAATCACCAGTATTTGGATTAAAGACCACCGTAGTCAAATTAACAACTTTTGAAATCTCAACCTCTAATTGTCCGGCACCCACGCTTTCAACCAATATAAGAGTGAATCCAGCTGCATCCAGAATCCTAATCGCATTTCTTAATGATTTTGAAATACCACCCATTGTTCCTCTGGAGCCAAAGCTTCTCATAAACACGTCTTCATCATCCATTGTTGATTGCATCCTTACCCGGTCTCCAAGAATTGCACCCCCAGTAATAGGGCTAGTGGGATCTACCGCCAATATGGCAATCTTATAGCCCAAGCTCTTAAAATATGGAATCAGATGTCCAATTAAACTACTTTTGCCCGCACCACCCGGACCGGTAAATCCGATTGTAATAGCATTGCCTGTTTTGGGGTATATTTTTTTTAAAATCTCATTAGACTGAGGGTCGTTATCATCTATTATGGAAATAGAACGAGCAATAGATCTTTTATCCCCTAAAAGTATGTTATCAACAATATCCATTCATACAAATAAAAATAACCAAGAGATAAATTATTTTGCAATACTAAAATAAATACTGTTATTGGCCTCTAAACAAATCTTGAGATTTTTCTCTAAAAATAGATTTAATTGAAACAACCGTATCGTCGTCAGAGTGTAAAGGTTGATACTCATATCCTCTAATAATGGCAACCGGAACTTCCAAGGTTTTTCCCATTACAAGTTCCGCAGAAGATGCTAATTCATCGATAACCGCTATTTCGGTCACCCTTAAAGTTTTACCAAATGTATCTGTTCTCCCGATATAGCTTTTTAAGGGGCAAATTCCGGCAACGCCTATGGCAACATTTGTTTGGCCTTTTCTAAAAGGACGACCGAAGGTATCGGAAATTATTACTGAAACGTTTTTTTTTAGTTTATGGTAAAAATATCTTTTTATTTTTTTCGCGGATTCATCCGGATTTTCAGGCAATAGTAAAACAATGTCCGAGTTAACAGAAACATTACTATGATCTATACCCGCATTTGCACAAATAAATCCATGTTTTGTTTCTACTATTAAATTTTTATTTGTCACTCTGATGATGTCTATCGATTCCCTAAGGATTAGTTCAATCAGACGGGGATCTTTTTCGTGAATAGCAGATATACTTAACGCTTCCTTTGATGGAACAACACCATCCAAACAACATAATCGACCTTCAGATTTAGAAATTATTTTTTGGGCAACTACAAGTATATCTTTTTCATTGATTTGTAAGCTATTTGAATCTATAGATTCACAAATCAGACTAGCAACGTTGTCGTTTTTTTCCACATTTTTATTTATTTTTACAGGAAATATTGTTATTGATAAAGAATCAACACCCACCTTCAAGTTTTATTTGTTTTAGTTTTTTTTCAAACCTGTCTGTAAAAATAGGGATCAAATCTGCCAAGTTTTTATTATCGATAACAAAACTTGCTTTTTCTCTTACTATGTCAACAGGACAAAATCCAACCGTAAAGGAAGATAGATTGAAGAGTTTCAGATCATTAGCTCCATCCACCACCACAACAACTTCATCTTTGGTAAAGCCATTTTCACCAATAAAGGATTTTACTGACAGTGATTTATCTGAAGTAACGGCAATATCAACACCCTCTAGTTTATTATCGTTAAAAATGAGCTTATTTGCAAATATTTTGTCCAATTCCAACTCTTTTACCAACCTATCTGTAATTATTGTAAATCCGCCAGATACCGCAACCATTTTCCACCCGGATTTTTTTAAAAACGAGCAGAGTTGCTTGGCTCCAGGCATAATCTCAAGATTTTGTGCTATTTCATATGCATCATTATAATCTATACCCCGCAAAGCATATACACGCTCCTTAAGGCCTTCCTCCCAGTCCATTTCGCCACGAATACCTTTATTAGTAATATCCCATATCTCCTTTTCTTTTTCAGGTCCCTTTAACTTGGCTAATACCGGAAGATATTCAGCATTTAATAAAACTCCCTCTACATCAAATATTACAAGCATAGGACAAACCTTTTTCCATTAATTTACTTAATATTAAGTTATTGAAGCAAAAAAATCTTTCCGTTTTTAGGGTCAATTTTAAAATAGAAAAAATCTCACAATAATACAAATAACTACTTGATTAATAAAATGCGTTACACAATTTCCTCACGATAAAGCAAATAAAATTACAAACACCATTACAATAAGAACCTAACACTAATTATGGATTTCCAGTTATGATATTAACCATTCACCCAAACTATAGCAAATACAATGAAGCATCAATAACTATACAAACAAAAACCTTGTTAAAAAGGGCAATAAATTTATTTTTGTGATTTCAAGATGGATCTTGACAGGTTATCTGGCAAAATAAAGTATAATCTTCATTAAGAAAGTAGAGTGAAAACCCACATAAACATTTAATTAATAAAGGAGGGTTTTTATCATGTATTGTCTTCCGGTTCAAATGTTAATAGCAAACCCAATATGAAAAGAATTGACGTAAGGGGACTGTATTGCCCTGAGCCAGTATTTAGAAC
>JBKJYK010000313.1:0-3452 GCA_046715515.1 Candidatus Nitrosocosmicus sp. | reverse complement strand
TTTGTATGCTAAATGACTTTAATGCCAACTGGCCAATTTCAATCTCTATTTTTTTTGGAACTTTGTATACTTTGGGCTCCAAAGTTTTGAAATTTTTTGATATGTATATGATAGATAATAGCTGGTTTGCAAACGATAGTGCCATTATTTCTGGTGGGTTCCCCTCTCCACCAACTAAATTTATTACCCGGCCTTCAGCAAGCAAATATATTTTTTTATTGTTTATCCTAAAACATTTTAAATTTTTCCTAATTGTGGTTGGATGGTTATCTCCTTTGTTTAAGTAGTCTATATCAATTTCCACATCAAAATGACCTGCATTGCACAAAATTACGCCATTTTTCATGTTTTCTATATGCTCTTGCCTGATTACTTTTAGCTGACCGGTGCATGTTATGTATACATCACCTAAAGGTGTTGTATCGCTAATTGGTTTTACTTCAAATCCATCCATAAAAGCCTCTAATGCGTGTACGGAATCAATTTCTGTAACAATGACCTTAGCTCCAAGACCTTTCGCATTATTTGCAATACCTTTTCCAACCCAGCCGTAGCCACAAACTATTACGCGTTTACCTGCCAATAGAATCCCTGTTGTTCTTAAAATCCCATCGATAGAACTTTGACCCGTACCGTACCTGTTGTCAAAAAGATTTTTTGTTCTTGACTGATTTACTGCTATTATGGGGTATTTTATTAATTTTTTTTTATGCCACGCCTTTAACCTGTTTATCCCGGAGGTTGTCTCTTCGGTTCCACCAAGAACCTGTGAATTTTTTTGCAAAGCTCTTTTATGAAATTCTCCACCATCGTCTACTATTATGTTTGGTTTGTTGTCTAACACCGTGTCCATGTTTTCAAAAAAAGCTTGGATCGTTTTTCCCCTTTTTCTATAGACGTTAACATTTTTATCTTTTAGCAATGAGACTATGTGTTCTTGAGTTGAAAGGGGATTTGCCGGACATAAAAATATGTTTGCACCCAGTTGTTTTAACCCCAATACCAGTACCGCGGTTTCTTTTGTGATGTGTAAGCAAACCCCTATGCTGTATCCTCCCAATATGTTTTTACTTTTATATCTTTTGATTACTTGATCAATTATCTGCATATTTTCAGATGCCCAAACAAGATCCATTTTCCCTTGTCTAAGCAATGGGTGGTCTCTCCTTCCCTCCAGCTCTGTCTCCATCTCTTCCTGTCGTATGTGCCGTACTGAAAAAATACGCTTTATTGTTTTTTTTCTTTATAATCGGATAAAATGTCAGAATATCGTGAATCCTTGTAGGCTATATATTTAACATATTCGCCATATGTTGAGTCATAACTACATTTTTCGCATTTAACCAAAGAGAAATCATCACTCAGTATTGCCTTTCCCTTACAATCTGGACAAACTATTTTCATTTTTTATATTGCTTTTAATTGTTTAACTATGGGCTGTCTTATTTTTCTAAATACTCTAAATCCGCAAATGCATTTTATTTCGGGTAAATATGAAAGCTCTTCCCCAGTCACTAAAGTTCCACAAGACATGCATTCATATGTAACGGTCCCTGTAATTTCGTCACTCATATATTGTCTTTGATTTTCTCGTATTTAATTATTATTTAAGAAACTTTATTGTGCTTTCAATATTGTTGCAAGTACGGTAACTTTTATTTTTATATTTTTTTTGTTCTATCCATGAATATCTTCTGTGATGTCCAATTAGCCTGCACATGCCTCACAGGCACAAAAGCCAAACTCATCTATTTTTTTCTCACAAAGTGGACATTTCTCATTGTATTCGATTTCCCACATGTGTTTTCCAAACAGTTTAAAATGGGTGTCAATCTCTATTGGCACTGCAGAAAATAGCTCTCTTTTATTTTCATCTGTTTTTGAGTCCCTTTTGGTGATTTTCACTAATGATGTTCTAGTAGTCGACGGTGAATTAAAAATATTGTTGTAATTTGTTAGCCATTGCAATAAAATAAGAATAAAAGTTACATTGATTAACTTATTTTATTGGAAAACCATGGCTTTGTTGCTGTTGATAGAGATTACATTAAAAAAATAATTAAACCTCGAAACATTCGGTCCAGAAAGGGAGAAAATGGCATTGTGCTGATTGTTGGTGGAAGCAGGATATACCATGGAGCGCCACTTTTATCATCAATTGCGGCATTGGTAAGCGGAACGGATTTGGTGTATACTGCAATCCCAAAAATCAATTTGGTTTCTTCAAGAATGTTTTCCCCGGATTTGATATTTATTCCATTACCTGATGACAAATTGACCATGGGTTCATCTAGAAAATTATTGTCTTTGATGCCTAAAAAACCCCATAGCGCAGCCATTGGGATGGGGTTAGGACTATCTAAAAATGATTCTCTTTGTTTTTTGATAAGGAAATTACTTGAAGATAAAACAAAACTGGTATTAGATGCTTCATCTCTTATCCCGGACATTCTACAGGAAATAACTAACACAAAATCCATAGTTACTCCACACGCAGGTGAGTTTAAGAGGCTTTTTGGTCAGGACCCTGGACAATCCAAATCTGAACAAATCGGTATTGTTTTGAGAAAAGCCAAGGAATTTGGAATCGTAGTTGCTTTAAAAGGATACCTGAATATAGTTTCAGATGGTGAATCATTTTCAGTCATCGAGAGGACCACGCCCTCGATGACCGTCGGGGGAACAGGTGATGTGCTATCTGGGTTGATTTCGGGTTTTTTAACTAAAAACAGCCCTTTTGAATCGTCAGTTTTGGGATTGTTTTTCAATGGGGTGGCCGGTCATAATTTATATAATAAATTAGGCTTACATTTAATGGCATCTAACTTTTTGGAAGAGCTGCCTTTGGTTATGAAAGATTTTGATAAAATAAATTAAATGTTATTTAACAACTTTGTGCTGTCGCTTATCTTTAATATGTTTTTTTCATTATCGTTCCATAACTCATTGAATTGATTCTTTATTATGGATAACAAAATTTCATTTGAGTAAATCAATGAGGATTTGGTTCCGCTGTTATCTAAAATCAACATGTGATAATTGTCGAAAATGAAAATATTTGTTGTGATCTTTGAGTATTTTTTTTCTATTGCGTTAGGGAGGATTTTATCGTTCAACTCGCATTTATTATCAAATATTATTCTTACTCTTGTGCCTTCTATAATGGTCTTTACTAATTCGTCTTTTGAATTTACCAATAAATTGTTTCCCCATGGGTTTATCATGGCATCAATGGATTCCTTGGATTTCTTAACCAGATCTATTATTTTGTTGATTGTTGAGAATTGATTTAAGACAAAATATTTTTTTTCTTCAATTCCCTTGCTTCTTAACCCTTCCTCATTAACTTGTTGCAGATTTAAAATGGTTTTTCTTAATCCATTTACTTTGTTTTCATATTTATTTAATATGTCGTTAAAAGCTTCTTGTGGTGAAATCGACCTGCACAAAAG
>JBKJYK010000312.1:0-4715 GCA_046715515.1 Candidatus Nitrosocosmicus sp. | reverse complement strand
GTTGTAGACACCACAAAAGACGTTGCAGGAAAGACAATGGACACCGTTAGTCGGGCCTTATCATCATCTCAATCTTCAGATTCGTCAGATTCATCATTTATGGATAAAGTTAAGGAAAAAGCAAAAGATGCTAAAGATGCGGTTGTAGACACCACAAAAGACGTTGCAGGACAGACAAAAGACAGTGGGGGATAAGACACCAGCAGCAGCGGATCAGGAACTGTTGTAACAGAATCCAGTAAACAGAAACTTCCACCGTAGAGCCCTCCTAATTATATAGAACACCCGCACACATCTTTTACCTTTTTGTTTTTAGGTGTCTGAAAAATAAGGTGAATAGACAAATAACTCCTAATTTTACTAAGCAAACATTACATAACCTTACTGTTTTTTGGCATTGATTTAATGCCTATATGATTATGTAGATTAAGTATCTGATTTTAACAAACTATCTCGTCATGGTAAGTAGGTGGTTTTATTAATGGGTTAATAAAGCGTTAAATAAATTAGTTATCGATGATACAAGATATCCCATATCAAAATATCATCCAAATTCATTTCGTGTTGTTTTTACAAAATGAAAATTATAATTACCTTGTAATCTTTTATTTATGCATACAATACCTGAAGATGGATACAAATAAAAAAAGAAATCAAATAGGATAAAAAAAGACAAAGATGTTGGAAGAGTTTGGATAAGATGGAGATCAAATACTATCTCTTTCATCTTGTTATTTTGAATTGGATGAACTGTTTTTCTCCATTGTCTCCTCTTCAGATACTTCCAATGTTTCTGTTGTATCCCTATTTTTTACGCTTACCTCTTCTTTAACATAAGTGGTTTTTATTACATCCACTTCTTCTTTTTTTACAGGTATTGGTATACTCTCCTTGGAAGAAACAGGTGTTTGTGGCTCTGTTTGTCCACTCGGTGGTGTAATATCAATAGTAACCTCTTCATGAGTTACTGGTACTTCTATTGTTTTAGTCTCTTTTACAGGTTCCTTAATTATCGAAGTTTGATCTTCTTGAGCGCTATTTGATGCGTCTAGTTTTCCTTCTGTTACGGTCGACAGAGAGTCTTTTGCATCTCTTTTTGTAGCCTCATTTTCTTCCAAATGTATTCCACCCCCACTGCCTCCACCACTATCAATGACCGTGGTAGAAGCATATTGTTCTTCAATTGAGGCTGGAGCCATATCTACTGCATATTTTTTTATTATTTCATCTTTAGAAACCTTAAATCTAAGAATGGAACCATCATAACTTTCTGCTTGGTCTTGAGGAATGGAAAACTTTTCTTTATCTATTACACCTCTTTGAACTAGAACATGACCATTTGCTATCTCCTGTACTTCGCCTAAATCTTCATCGTTTAATGCTCTAGCTTCCTTTTTTATAGTATCATTCCAGTCAATATTAAAACTCATGTTTTTATATAGTAAAACATAATATAAATAAAATAGCAAATAACATATCAAATAGTAAAACAATATTGCTTTTGATAAGGGATCTTGACATTCAATGAATATTAATGTCCACTCATGAATCACATTAGAAATGAGAAAGCAACAAGACATCACATGTTAATATTTTTCAGGTTTCTAAATTCTTAATGCTCCTTAGTTTGGATGCCACAAAATATAACGCAAATAAATCAAAATAAGTTCGTTAAAGAAAATAATTCCAGATTGTACATAACATTAGAGCATTCAAAATGATTATGATGTCTAGCTGAAGAAAAAACTCTGCTTTTTCAAACAGCATTTAAAACAAAAAAGGTAAAAGATGTATTATATTGATTGTATTAAGAAGGTTCTGTGGTTGTTTCTGTTAAAACAGTTCCTGATCCGCTGCTGCTGCGGGTGTCTTATGTTGCGGTATCTGATCCGCTGCTGCTGCTGCTGCTGCGGGTGTCGATTTGGGTCATTCCACTCCTACGAAGTTGCTCCTTTGCTTTTTCGTCATCTGTGCCTGTTTGACCAGGTTCAGTTATGTTTTGGTCGCGGGGGTCTCTTTTTACAGCTGTGGGTTCATGCTCGTTTATTTTTGCAGGGGTCATTGCTTCTTTTTCCCTGTATTCTGTTAGTGGATCATCGCCTCTATTTACCTCTGTTCCCGGGCCACCTTCCTCATATAGTCTGTCTTCACCAGAAGGTGATCCTGAAGAAGAGGATGATGATGGACTAACGGTGTCTTTTGTCTTTCCTGCAACGTCTTTTGTGGTGTCTACAACCGCATCTTTAGCATCTTTTGTTTTTTCCTTAACTTTATCAATGATTTCGACCATATCTAATCTACAAAATATTATATACTACACATAATATAAAAAACTATTTATCAAGAAAAATTTTTTACATACCATTGGATTCCTAAATCATACTCACCGAAAGTAAAACTAATTTATGTTCAAGATATCATTAGTATTATAATGGATTAGACAAAATACTGCACAATTACATACCCCAAGTCATTCAATAATTACAAGTTATACCATGCATTAGGAATTGAGTATTTATATGGTAATACCATATTCAGAACTGTTCATTTAAGGAAATCCACAGATTGAAAATGGCTGTTATTCATTTATTGAGTTTTCAAATAAGCAAGATACCTACAGAGTGCAAAATACGCTACGGATTGTATTTGCACTTTTAAGGTTTGTCAAAAAGGAGAACACATAAAAGTTTGTTTTACGTTATAAAACGAAATCATGTTTTTCCATCCGGAATTGGATTTTAAAGATACAAACACAAAAGAAGATCACCAAAGAAAATTAAGGTTCCAAATTTATCATTGACAAACCAATAATCAAGGTGGTCCAAAATTTATCTGTTATGAGTTGAAACAGACCTAAAACAAAGGATTTTTAGCACAAAGCATATCCAAAGCAAGAAACATGTTTGTTGCAGAGGGTTTGCTTGGGGTTTAGTCAAAATTTATCGAGAACATGTAGTATCAACCGATGGATGTGTCTAGTGCCTCCCCCAGCAGTTAATTATTGAAACCAATAATCACATTCATCACCCTTCTTCGCAAAAATCACCATTGAAAGAACCATCCAATATAAAGATTGAACTGAATTTTTTGGTGATTATTTTCCGTATGGAAAAAGAAATGACCCAAGCAGGCAGAAAACTAGTAGAATCCATTTATAGACTATTATTACAATAAATTAAAAAACCTTAATGGAACGGAGCCTTTAATTCACTTCCCATCATCATTTAGTTGAAAAACCCATCAAGAAAAGGTAAAACTTCTGTAATCTCACCAAGTATGTTTTCGCCTATTGCTTCAAGATTATAGCCTATATAATATTACAAATTGTTTTTACCAAGCAAATAACTATATACAGGCATTATTGAATACCAACGGAATTTTACCAAGAAAAATTATTTCCATAGTAACATATTTCGATAGATCTAGAAATGGCAAAATAAAAGAAGATTGACAATAATGCGTTTTTATAACAAAATGTGAATTTCCAATTATCAACCAACCTCACCTTAGCAATAAATGAAACAATCACAAAGCAGGAAAAATCAATTTATACCATCAATGTTAATAAATTTTAATTTGACTGAATATTCACCTAATGTATCCAAGTGCTTGTCTATTTGGGCAAAAATGTTACAAGATTGCAATGGCAATACCAATTGTCTTGAGGAATGCGGAAAGGAGTTAAGAGCATGTCTAGATACAGCATTTCCCAACTCAACTAAATTAGAATTTGAAAGTGATAAGATTAACTACATGTTTTCTACAATATTCTTCTTATCAAATAGATTAACCAAAGCAATAACCGGTTTATCAGAAATTGATAAAGCTATTGGTAACATAGTAAAAGAAGAAAAGCAAAGTCTAGACGGTGGTAGTGAAGATAATAAAAGAAACTATGAAAACATGAAAAAAGAGTTAAATGATATATTGGAGAAATATTTTTAAAAATCTAAAATAATATTTAATTTTTTTAATCGGTCTGCTTATTATGATTAATAGATAATATAACTAAAAATCTGACTAACGGCTGTGATATATCCCATTTTACAAGCAATATAGAACAAATGGAAAGAAATTACTCAAAGGTTCAATCACCATGCGCAGAATTAGTTATCTCATTGAGTAAAATAATATGATATCAATTGAAATGACAAAACAAAGAATCTCAACAACATACCCAATTCTTTATACAAAGAGTAGTAAGGTTTTTTATAACGCTTTACAAACAATAAAAAAACGATAAATGATCTCAAGATAAAGATTATTTATGTTGTATTTCATTTCAATGGTATCCTTAGATATTGCGTTCTATTTTTGTTATTTTAATTGCATCTTTTAATAAATCCTCATAGATATGTATTGCTGCCAAGGCCCCACTGGAAGCAGATAATATAGCAAATGCCTATCTGTATCCTTGTCACCCACCGCAAAAAACATTTGGAACCGTGGTTTGTTGTTTTTCATTTACCTTTAAATACACATCATCAAATTCACATCCTAGTTGGATTGCGAGTTCATTATGAATTATTCGCCCAAGATGATAAAACAATACATCAGCTTCATAACGTTTATTGCTTTTAGAAACAACGCCTTCAATAGCATTTGTGTTTGGATTACCAATGATTTTTACTAACTCGTAGTTTTCAATTACATCGATGCCTAATGCCATTGCTTCGTTTCTTTGTTCTTCTGTTAATGCATAGATTATTTCATCA
>JBKJYK010000311.1:0-4759 GCA_046715515.1 Candidatus Nitrosocosmicus sp. | reverse complement strand
TGCTTTAACCACATGAAATCAAACAATGTAAAGAGGGTTTTGGAGATGGGGGCAGGACATGGCAGAGACACAATGTTTTTTGCCTCAAATGGCTTTGAGGTACAAGCTCTAGACTATTCAGGTAGAGGTATCGAGATAATAAACAAAAAAGCAACTGAAAAAAAACTGCCGGTAAAATCGCAAATCTTTGATGTCAAAAAGCCATTACCATTTCAAGACACTCATTTTGGTGCGGTATATTCACACATGCTTCTCAACATGAGGTTTTCGCATACTGAACTCCATTCAATTTTTTCAGAGATTAGGCGTGTATTAAAACCAAATGGTTTGAACTATTTTTCGGTTAGAAACCATAATGACCAATTCTATGGTGCTGGAGTTGAAGTCGAAGAGGACATTTATGACATAAACGGCTTTGAGGTACGATTCTTTTCAGAAAAAGAAATACTTGATTTGATTAATAGAGAAAGTTTCAAAATGGTTTGGATGAAAGAAAAATATGAAGAGCCTGCAACGCTTTATCTTGTAGCATCTATGAAACTAGAAAAAAACTAATAAAGAAATTATTAGTTTTTTGTGTATCGCGCTTGAAATGATTCATAGGTTAGTTATTTTTATGGAATTGCCTTACCAATAACGAGTTTCAAACATCAGGGTGTCACTTATAACCCGACCTAGCGCGCCCCATGCAGGAATAAGTATTAGTGAGTTAGCCATGCCATATAAGAGACCTGTAAATATTGAAATCGTTATAGCATTATGGTCAAAAGACGTTGCCAGGTTTTGTTTAATATATTAATTTAATAAAACATTCCATCATAGTTTCATCAATTCATAATCAGTAATCACTTTTAGTTGTATGATATCATATATGCTTATATGATGAATTTTGTATATCAGAATTCTGAAAGTCTCCGCTATTTTTTCTGACTGTGATGGAACTTTGGTTCCTGCTCAAGTTGGCAATAGCATGGCAAATACAATACCTAGTGAATTAGAGAAAGAGTTATGGAATGTTGCCTATAACATTCCCGTATGCATAATCTCCAGTAAAGACTATATTTTCTAAAAGATAAAGTCAGGTTCTCAAAAATACTATCTTGTATTCTTAGAATTGAAATCATTAACAAAATGAAAACTAAGGAAAATGAATACTATACTGCAAATGATGCTAGTAGAATACAAAATCCTAATATTATGATTGTAAATTATTAGTTGACAAGACAGCCTTAAAGAAGAATTCTACTTTTTTAAAACAAATACATCAACAAATATGCACAAATTATGGGGATTTAGAAACAGAAGCAAAATACAATCTTAGCGAAAACAAAATATTATGCGGAATAACTGTGGAGGAAAGAAATCTATCCGATTGGACCGTGTTTTCTAATTACAAGAAAAATCATCCGTTCATAGACCTGTATACATGTAATTGTAGCAAGGCATTGGCATATGATGGTATTGCCAATACGTTACAACTTACAACTGATGATAATGTTCTTTATCTTGGTGATTCTGAAAATGACAACCCTGCATTCAAAAGGGCAGAGACATTTCATTCGGGATAAGGTCTGACAACAGGATTAAAACTGCCCTAGAATGCGAATACTGTGTAGAATATGAAAATCTTGCTTTGTTTTTAAACAGACTAACTAATAATGATTTTGATTTTAATGGAGATTTGTTGAATTTTGATAATAAAGCAGCTAGGAATTAATTGGTTGGTTAAATTACATCTACACTTTGTATCGTTATTAATCCATGGTCATTTACCATTCTTTTTAATTCGGGAAGCAAGGACTCGAATATTGACCTTTCTTCAACAATATCTAACATCATGGGTTGGTTAATTGACAGTCCTTCCAAATGCACTGTTGATTTACCGCTTTTTCCAAATCCATCGACATCCAGCCAAACTGTTGCTCCGGAGACCTTTGATTTCCTCAAGAACTCCAGTAAAACCTTTTCCAATCTTTTTCCGTTTATCTCATCGTTCTTCTTGATACATATAGTCAGACAAAGCATTGATTGCCTTACCATTAAATTTAACTTTGCAATATCTGATTTATTAGAATTCTACCACCATAAATGGTAAGAAGAGATAATAAAATATTTGCCATGATGTTAACGGATACATTAAGATATTGCCTATTGTCAATCATGTTTGCGCTTTCCAGCGCAAATGAGGAAATGGTGGTTAAGGAACCACAAAAGCCGATTGCAACTAGAAGAGTATTTTGAATCCAGATTTAAAGACGCAGACAATACAGAAAACATTCCAAGGATAAAGCTTCCTATTATGTTAACTAACAATACATTTGAGACAAGGTTGCCAAACAGCAAAAAAGGGGCAGATGTTATTTTGTATCTTAGAACCGCACCTAAAATTGCGCCGACTCCAAGAAAAAGAAACTCAATTCCCTTCATTATCTATATGTTATGGAGAAATAAAGTATCGGTAAAATATCTTCCTAATGCTCTATGTTGCATTTTCAGACATGTTACGAAGGATATTTGGATTTATCGCATCCTTTTAGATTGTCACATCATAATAATAATAATAATAATAATAATGAATTATATTCATTATCTACAATTAACATTTAAAAATTAATTTTATTTCTATTATGATGATGTGGTCTATAGCGCATCAAGTGTCTGTTTTTAGACCTGATTCTAATTTCTTTATTACAAGGACAAGAACAATACCCTAATATAAAAGATTTAGATTTGTGTAATACTTTAAATTGTTTTCTCATTCTTTATCTGACCACGTTTAATAAATTGAATATAAAAAACCTATCTATAAGATTTCTTGTATATAATTCTAAAAAATGCTTATGTAAGAGAATTCTATGGAATCTTGGGAATGTTAATAATTCTAACCGTTTATTACCAAATAAGAACACTATCTCCTACTGTTAGAAATCATTTTGATTTTTAGTTATAGATAAATGACTGTATTTTTTTTATATTTTGAATAGTTTATGAACAACTTTATATTGATTTTTCATGTATCTGATTAATTACAATAGGTGCAACAGGTACTTACATTTTAAAACCGAGTATAACATATTGAACATTTAGAATATCTATACTATAATTATAGTTTAATAATCCTGTAATTCAAATTATAAAAATTGGCTTATTATTTAATTATGGTTGTTAGAACTATATAGTCTATAATCATTATATACATAATTGATTAATAATTTAATACCATAATCCTTTTAGTGGCAAATATAACTAATTTTAAAAAACTAGGTGTGTCATTACTAGCGCTGTCTTTTTTAATCCCTATGGTTATTAATTCAGTCAATGCACAGCAAGTAACAATTAATGGAGCAGGAGCTACTTTTCCATTCCCTTTAATAGATACATGGAGAGTAGAGTATAAAAAAGTTAATCCTGATGTAAATATTAATTATGCATCTATTGGTAGTGGAGGAGGAATAAAACAATTTCTGGAAAAAACAGTTGATTTTGGAGCAACAGATGCCCCATTAACAGAAACTGAATTTACCCAAGCAGGAAATCCTGTTCATATTCCAGAAACTATTGGTTCTGTAGTATTATCATATAATGTTCCTGGAATTCAAGATAATTCTCTTAAGCTATCTGGTCCTGTGATTGCAGATATATTTTTGGGTAAAATCACCAAATGGGATGATCCCAGAATAAAGGAAATAAATCCAGAACTTACTTTGCCCTCAAATAACATAAATGTGGTTCATCGCTCCGATGGCTCTGGTACAACTTTTGTATTTACAGATTATCTGTCTAAAGTAAGCCAAGAATGGGCAGATAAGGTAGGTACTTCAAAATCAGTACCGTGGCCAACGGGTATAGGTGCACCGGGTAATGAGGGAGTTTCGGCTTCAATTAGTGGTACGGAAAATTCAATTGGATATGTAGAACTTGCATATGCTTTGACTGCTGAGATGAATTATGCGACTATTCAAAACAAGGATGGAAATTTTGTTATACCATCGATAAATTCAACTATGGCCGCGGTTGGATCATCCGCTACTGTTTTACCCAATGGTTCAGCGTCATGGTCTAATGTATCTCTCACTAATGCACCAGGTCCGGATTCTTACCCAATTTCCAGTTTCTCCTATATTGTATTATATAGCGAATTAAGTACAAACCCCTCTATAAATCAGCAAAAGGCAGAATCTATCGTTGACTTTATATCTTGGGCTATAACAGATGGACAAAAATTCTCTGAACCGTTAGGATATGTTCCATTACCTGCTCCTGTAGTTGAACTAAATAAACAAACTCTGAATTCTTTAACCTTTGACGGGAATCCCATTTCCACCAACTAATTTTTTTCTATATAGTTCATTTAATCTATTGTTATCCTATATGTAAAGTATAATAATATAATTATTTAATATTCATGGCAATTGAATTCGAAGGATAATAAAGCAGAGATTGTCCATTTGATAGGATCAAAATCTAATAAATTTATAACAGGTGATAGATTGTTTAAAGCTCTTGTTATTGGAGCATCCATTTATGCTTTATTTATGGTTGTCCTGGTTTTTTATGCCTTAAGTGAAGGCTCTCTACCTATATTTATTAAAGAAGGCATAAATTTTGTTATTGGTACTGACTGGAATTCGGTAGAATGTAGAGAATCATTTGGTGCCTTGCCTTATATTGTAGGTACACTAATTAGTTCTTCAATTGCAATGGTTATTGCTGTCCCCATAAGCATAGGAATTGCAATTTTTGTTAATGAAATGGTGCC
>JBKJYK010000310.1:0-3452 GCA_046715515.1 Candidatus Nitrosocosmicus sp. | reverse complement strand
TCTATAACAAAGACCACATCATCCAAGTACCATTTTCTGATATCTTTTTCTACTGCCTGAGATTCCGGAGCAGATATCCCCGTGATATTTTTGATATCAAACCAAACGTTATCGCCTAACTGTTTTCCATGTTTAGTGTATAATTTATTCCATAACGGCACATTTAGAAAGGCTTTTGAAGATAGTTCAGCCTTCTGTTCTTCACTTATAGGGTATGATATGTTTTCACCCAAATCTGTAATTCTATATTTAGCTCTCCCCTCTAATAACCCAAAAAGTGTTAAACTATTTAGTCTTCTATAAAAGGCCCCACCAATCTTACTTTTATAATCTAGCATTACGGCAATATCAGAATAGTGAGTCAGATCCTGTGTATTCTTTACTTTATCAAATATTTTTTTTACATCTTGAATGGCTTCGGATAGTCGTATATCAGGGATTTCGTAATTCCCTATTTTCAATCTTCAATTGTTTTTTACCAAATCTATTTATTAATTTTACCTTTAATTAGAGTCAAAATATTCGTTGCCATAATTATCAAAATTAGCGAGGGAGTCATAAATCTTGGAATAAATAAAATATCCATAACTATCAATCAAAGAAAATCAACAAGATGTAAAGTATTATATTAACGATTCAAAACAAAATAAAAACGAAAAGTGGAGAGAATATATATTGACTTGCAGGGGAATTTGTATTAGATATAAGTCTAAGAAAGCATATAATACATGTCGCTATGAGAATGACGAAAAAAGATGTCAAATCTGTGAGATTTTTATAAGATGGAATGGCTTATCTTGTCCTTGCTGTAGCTATAAATTAAGAAACAACTCAAGAAATCCAAGATATAAAATAAAAAAATATATAGAATGATGAGAATATCCAACAAAAACAAATATGTTTTGCATTTTAAAATAATTATCATTGTATTTTAGAATTTTTTATCTTTAACATATGGTAGACCCACTTACAAAGCCTAATTAGCACAAAATTGACTTTTATTTATTGGAACTTTATTGATTATGTTAATCCAGATGTTCTTTTTGTTAAGTTAATTATCAGAATACTCCATGGTCCACTTTAAGTAAAACGTTTATTGTAAAACAAAGATAGACAATAACTACCCAATAAAAAAATAAGTTATTTTCATATGGTAGTTTATTTAAGATTAAGATTACAAATCCATATTAATGTGACGTATACTATTATTTTAAGGTCAATAAAAAATTATAGGGTTCTAATCGTAAATTGGTCGTATATGGTAAAATATTTTTTTATGATGCATTAAAATCATATTGCTTTTTTTATATTATGAGTTTTCTAATTGCTTATCACCACCGAACATAACCATTGAAATTAACCTCAATAGTTTGTTCAGTTTCATGTGAAAAAATAATCAATCTATTTATATAATAATCAACCGAGATTATTGCATCAGAAATAATTCTATTGCTGCTTGCGAAATTCAAATTGTTTAGTAAAATGGAGTTTTTATTTATTGAAATGTATGATTTATCCCCAATAAAATATCTCATTTGGCTATATGGTTTTTGGAGTCTGATAAATACATCTATGGATACTTTATCAATGTTGTTTAAATTATTTGCACTTGACGTTTTTCAATACCTATCATTGTTAATAATTCTTTGGCTTTTTATCTATTCTGATTCTTAAAAATTACAATAAGACTCAAAAAGATATGTAATCAGAATAACTAATATTAACCTAAAATTCATATATCATATTGTCACCTTATTCCAGAAAATTATACATTTACATAATTTTTTGTTTTGTTTTAACGAATGTTTTGCAATCACAAAAGGTTTTCACTCAGAATTACGTTACCTTTAATAATACTAACAATATATTGATTCCAATGTATGTGGACTGTTTTATAGACTACAGGACAAGTCAGTGTGACGGTTGCCCACCACATTGTCTTTCATTAAATTCTACAGGTATGTTAATTGAACATGAACGATTAGTATACAACATAGACAAGGTTTTTGAAAACTCATTGAGACAGATATCAATAATAAATTCAGGCATGGGTAAAAATGATACTAATACTGCAATCACATATTTGCAAAGCTTGTTTCTAAAAAGTCAAATAAATAGCTCAGAGCTAATATTAATTTATGATACAATAAAAAATATCCAGAGTTCAAATTCCATTATCGAAATAGGGCAAAATATGAAAGAAAAGATAAGGCTATTTACCAACGATACAGATAATAGCCCTACAGCCATTTCCATATTATATATTACATCTAAAAGTATTGACTTGTTGGTTAATAAGGATAACATAGTGACTAATATCCAAGAACATCCAAACCTACCTCACAACTTCTATGAACAAAAGAATTGGGTAACAAAAGTTCTCGCTAATACTATTGTGGGTTGTGAGCTTTCGGGTGTAATAGGATGTTTGGTGTCCTCAGTCTCCGCAACAGGAATTTTATGATATTTGATAAGTAATGGATTTGGTTATTTATGACTGAAATCATCGATCGGGATAAATTAATGATTCCTTTCTCTGTTTTAATTTCAATAACAATCTAGTTTCATCTCGGGTTCTAAATGAATATATTTCAAGATTTGGATATATTCTTGCCATTTTATCGATAGGGTATAGAGCCTTCAGTTATTGCTGGTTATTGTTCCACTATTTGTTATCCTTTCATGGGGATTTCTCGTATTTCCCATATCAGATATGGAAAGAGTACCTTATTGTTGTTTGAAGGTTCTTTCTTTATTGCGTCCTTTTGAAGTTCAATATAAGATAACCATCATAATCCCACCCTGCAGTCGAAACCAAAATGAGTCACTGGGTATTGTGGACAAAAAGGATGCAAATTTTTTTCTGATGCTTAAAAGTTTAGCGATATTGGGTATAGATAAATACTTTGAGTTTGATCAATTCGTTATGGGGTAACTACAGCATGATTATTATCAGACAATAAATACAGAAAACATTATACTTCTCGTTTAAAAAGAGATTAAAACAAGCAATTAGTTTTTATAATAGATTTACTATATATATTAAACAAATTATGAGCACCTTGATTGTATTGTTATTATTAGCAGTGATTATACTTGCGATAATAGGAATGGGATGGTCAAATTTTATATCTAGTGTTTTTGAAGGGTTTAACAAAGTTAAAAACTCCCCATTAATCAAAAATTTTACAGAGACGTCCCAAACGGAAGTTAATAGACTAGTTAATGGCAATTAGAATAAAATAGTCTTTTTTTGTTTTATAGACTAACAAACATTATTTTAGGTTAAATTCAACACACAAAATTATTTATCATTTATTTTCAATCTTTTGAAACTGTAAAAAAGTCCAAAGAATTAAAAATACTTTAATATTCTGCAATATGCGTCACATTAAAAAACTCGAAGACCTAATTAATTTTATGCTTATTGTTTACGCTATCGTAACCTGTAT
>JBKJYK010000309.1:0-2633 GCA_046715515.1 Candidatus Nitrosocosmicus sp. | reverse complement strand
CTGATGTAGGCTTTATTCTCTTTCAATATGTAAAATAAATAGCCAAAAATTTAAATTCAATAATTTATGATATATATATTAGTTAATTGAAATAAATTTAATTAGAGCGGGGGTTGTAGAGCCTGGCCAAATTAATTGAAACAATTTTGGAGACGCGGGACTTAAGATCTTTATAAGGGATCCCGTCTCTCAGGGGTCCGTGGGTTCAAATCCCACCCCCCGCACTAGTAAATTAAAATGACTGATTTATGATCATTGTATTGAATAAATTATTATATTGAAAGTATAACATATTGTTATGCATACTTATTAATGTGCCCGAATATTTTTAACGAGTTTTTCTTTAAAATTGACATTAAAAGAAATAATTTGTTAAAATTTTCACCCTAATTTTCTAAAGAATATCTTCGTTTATCAAAATAAATTTGTTTTTGAGTGTCTTTAACAAATGTTATTTAACTTTATTTTAGTTTAGTTTCTCTTTGCTTTTCAGTATACTTTTAATAAAATAAGCATGAATCCTGTTATCTTCTGTTAGCTCTGGATGAAATGATGTTCCAATTATATTGTTTTGTTGAACAGCTACAATTTTATTATTATATTTTGCTATCGTTTTAACATCTTTACCAGCTTCTGTAACAACCGGCCCTCTGATAAACACCGCTTTAAATGGTTTTTCACCAATTATTGGTATGTTTAAATCTGTTTCAAATGATTCATGTTGCCTACCAAACGCATTTCTTTCTACCGTTATATCTAAATTCTTTAATAATTTTTGTTTTGTATCTCCAATGGTTTTATCTTGAACTCTATTTGCTAATAATATCATTCCTGCACATGTAGCTAAAACCGGTAAACCTTCAACAATTCTCTGATTTAGTAATTCCCAATTGGATTGGTTCAATGACATCAATATGCTAATTACAGTGCTTTCACCTCCTGGAATTATTAATCCATCTACATCAAGTATTTCTTCGTAACTTTTTACTTTGACTACTTTTCCTGTAACACCTGATTCATTCAAAGCTGCTCTACAAGAAAGAATATTCTCTTCGATATCGCCCTGTATACTTAAAACACCAATTTTCAAATCCTCTTTCAAAAGGAGGGACCTCGTTCTTGCATCCTTAATTCTAAATTTTTTGTATCAAGGCCTAACATTGATTTTCTCTCGTCTACCGATTTTTGTGCCTCCATTACCTCTTTCACATTGTTATGATGAGTAGTAGCTATTACTATGGAAGTTGCTCTTTGGGTCGGGTCTTCTGATTTGAAGATACCTGATCCAACAAAAACTCCATCACATCCTAAATTCATTAAAAAAGCTGCATCAGCCGGAGTTGTTATTCCGCCAGCTGCAAAATTTACAACTGGAATTCTTCCTAATTTCCCTACCTCTTTAACCAATTCCATAGAGACCTTGTGTTCTCTTGATATCCTTATCAATTCTTGATAATCATTTTCATAATAAGCTGATTTTAGTTCTCTCACCTCTTTATTTATTTTTTTTAGGTGGTTTACTGCTTCTGCAACGTTTCCTGTACCTGGCTCTCCTTTTGTTCTAATCATTGACGAACCTTCTTCAATTCTTCTCAAAGCCTCTCCCAAATTTTTAGCACCATTAACGAAAGGCGTTGTAAAATCCCACTTCCATATGTGATTCTCGTCATCAGCAGGCGTTAACACTTCACTTTCGTCGATCATGTCTACACCACAGGCTTCTAATACTTCGGCTTCTGATGTGTGCCCTATTCTACATTTGGCCATGATGGGTATGGATACTGCATTCATTATGTCGGTAATTGATTTTACACTTGCTGTTCTTGCAACACCACCAGCTTTTCTTACATCGTAAGGTAGTTTGTCCAAAACCATTACTGCAACAGCTCCTGCATCCTCAGCTATTTGAGCTTGTTCTACATTTGTTACATCCATTATTACCCCATGTTTTTGCATATGGGCAAATCCCCTTTTGAGTAAGGTACTTCCTCTAACAATTATGCCGCTTTCGATGATTTGTGTTTTTTGTCCCTTTGAGTTAGAATCTGAAGAAATTAATGAAATGGCCATAATATTTTATACATACTATATACAATAGAGGTATATTATTATTGAGTTATCTTTAATTACAGATTCTAATGGTTTTTATAAATATTTATTGGCATATAATAACCATAAATTAAAAATTTGTTAACTTGTATTTTTTATATTGAATAATAAGTTAATGATGCTTGTAAGTATATACCTTTATTTGTGATTATAGCTCTTTTTGTTATACATTTCCATTAAAATGGACAATTCAATTTATTATTTAAAATTTATTCGCAGTAGTATATTTATTTAAATATTAAAAGGAGGTTAAAAAACAATAATATGAGTTTTTGATTTTGTGGTTATTTTATTGATATCAATACAAAAGTAGAATTAAAATTGCTTTGAAGTCTTGTTAAATGTTAATAATATAAAAACAGATAGCAAAATTTAAAAAGGTATTGTATTAATTACTGTTAATATGACTTTACCAAAAGGATATAGTCCAAATAAACCCTCAGGAACCAGTGGTGGAGGTAGTTCAGGCTCATCAGGCTCATCAGGCTCATCAGGCTCATCAGGCTCATCAGGCTCATCAGGCT
>JBKJYK010000308.1:0-5758 GCA_046715515.1 Candidatus Nitrosocosmicus sp. | reverse complement strand
CCCCTCCTCCATCCTCTCTCTATCTCTCTATCTCTCTCTGTACCTCAACGGGGAGGTCCAACAACTTATAGGTAGAAACATCATAAAAACAAATTTGATCTTTGGAATAGCCCATTTTATGAGATTGAAGGCACCAAATGGGATTTGGATAGAAATTACTTGTCAGGTTTGCAAGCGGTATAGCCATTATCCATGATAATGGGTTAGGTCTTGACAGGTCAGTTATAGTTGCAACAAAGGTATGAGCAGAAAAAATGGATCGGGAATATCCCCACCAAGATGAATTTCTGAGCATTCATCACCAACATTGCCTCTGACCTGATATGGTTTGCCAGCAAAAATTGATGCATGTTCGCCCACTATATCGTTTGTCCTTGATTTGCGGCTTGTTCTCCAAAACAATTCGGGTCTGGAGGTTTTGCAGTAATTGTTGCTCAACCGGATAAACTAAAAGTTGTTCAAATAATCAACCCGGCAAAGAAAAGGTATACAGACAGTTTAGACCAAATCCATTGTTAGTTAATTTTCATTTCCTGTATATGTGTTTTGCTAATAAATGCAATAATGTAGAACTCATCCTCAATATCCACACTGATACGTAGTTTTAGACCATAATATCTTCCCAAGGATAAAAGGAATTGGAAAAAATTTCTTAACATCTACAAGTAAATAAGTTTTAAAAAATTCCAAATAAACGTTTCAATAAAGAAACTATCCATACATATAACTTTCAAAAATAAAAAAAGAGAATTAGTTTATTTCTAATTCATCTGCGGGTTGAATGTCGGTTACGCAAACAGCATCTATCTTACCATCTTCAACTACTTTAAGTTTGAAAGACACCACATTCTCAACATCTGTTCCCGGGTTGAACTCTTTGAGTTCATCCAGTTCTGCGTCATCCTTATCCAAGGCTGGAATTACGGTTTGAAGTTCATCCTCTGCGGGCAAGTCACTTAAAACAGCCTTTTTGTTTTGGATGTTTATCTCACCAGGGGAGTCAAATGAGAGTGATCCAACTGCGAGGTCATCTCCACACTCGTTAACATTTTCTCTCAAGGTAAGGTAGTGGTTATGAAATATGGGATCATTTTCATTTCTTTGCTCTTCGCTATCGTAGACACCCTTGTGTGTTGTTGTGGCAATTACAGCATCAAATCCCTCTTCTGTTATTATTGCGTATCCAAATGCGCCTTCTTGTCCGTTTTCAGGAATGTGTCCATGAGTCTTTAGTGTAGCTTTTGATATTTCATCGTCATTTGTTTGCACCTTGGCGTCTTTAATGTCAAGGTGGTCGTCATTGGAGGCATAGGCTGAAGCCATTGGCGAGGCCATCGCCATCATAATCACTGCAAATAAAACTCCAAGAGTTGGTATATTGTTCATTGATAATTTAGTAGAAGAATAATATATATGGATTTACTAATAATATTTTATTATAATCTTCTATTAGTAAATGATAAGGTGAATTCTTATGGCAATCTATGTCTTTGCCATTAGGGATTGTTCGGTTTTAATGGAAATCGAAAAGTTCATCCAAAAAATCCTATGTAATGGTAACTGGGTATCGTTCTTTCTTATGTTAATTAGGCCGGGCCATCGTAGCCTCAGGATTAAAACCAATTCAGGTAAAGAATTGCCCATGCTATGACCTTGAAGGAAATTGGTTAAAACACGAGAGGAATGGATACGGTTTAGTCAGATAAAAAAAGTATCAAATGTGTAACCTACGAAAGGAAAACGAGTGGTTAGTAAAAGAGGAGTATTGTTTAATTTGCTATTGCCCTACTCCACCATTATCTCTTTTCCCTTTGGCTATGCGATTTCCCATTTGCTAAACGCTATCTCCAGTGTTTCTTTAGGGTATGATGACTTTGCTGATTCGGTGTTTGTCTCCTTTGGCAGATCTATTGTTTTGCGGTATCTTCTTTGGGGGTTGTTTGACGTTACCTCAACTGCCTCACCATAGGCGCTTACGTTTATGTCCTCTTTTTACAAGTCCGGCATTTCCAGCGCAACCTTGACATCCTTGTTGGTTGTGTTTACGTCAACCGGGGGGTTAGATAGCATATATTACTTGTCAATTGGGAATAAGTGGTCTTTAAGATCTGGATAAAGCAGTGTATTCCCCTGTTTACTCTTTATCATTCTTTAGCTGATTTGATCTATCAATAATGCGATTGATTAGTTTTTTACGCTCATCCATCCCTAAAATATCATCAAGCCTTCTTTCTGATTCGTCTTCTTTCCATTGTTCCAGGATATCTAAAACAGATTCTTTAGTATTAGGACTCAAATCCCTGATTGCATCATTTATAATTATTCTTCTGTGTTTTTCTGATAGGTCTTTGGGTCTAAAAACAGCTCCCATGTAACAAAATAGGCATTGAAAATAATAAACCTACTGAAAAGGGCTATGACAAACTTCATTTAATGGAAATTGGCAATTCTTTTTCCAGTTCAAGTTTTGGCGTACGCAAACTATTACTTGACAAATTGCAAAGCATGATGGGAAAACACCTAGGCAGTTTTTTGTTGACTTTTAGATAACTTCCCTTTTTAGGTTTGACACAATAAGCACGATCTAGAATTTTCCCTACATGTGGATTCCACTTTAGATAGGAACTTTTGGCAAGTGTTTTTTATGGTGAAATGATGTCCCTCACCCGCCCTTTTGTCAGTATTTGGAGGTAATCATTTTTCTAGGGTGATTAAAATATCTTCACTATCCATCATTGTCACCTTTTTCTCTTTTTTGATCGTTTGCAACAGGTCAAGCCCCCCGTCCTCTGTTAAATATAATCGTCTTTGTCCATCATATGATACAAGTTCATAGTTAATTAGGTAAAACAAATACTTTTTGAGGGTTTTATGTGACAATGGCAATGTTATTTGTATTTCAGATAAAAGTTCGCCAATGGAAATACCTCTAATACAAGATAATAAAATAGGTTCTAAAACCACAGCTTTCAATTTTGGTGATTTTAAACTATTGTAGTATGTGGAGCTCATTTTTAAATAGCCACTCTTAACCTATGGTTACAGATTAAAAATCTTTTTACCCTATTAACACAAACAGGACATTTGTTGTATCGAATCAACCGTGTAGATGGTAAAGTAGACAGGGAGGATGCCATCCAAAAACAATTTTCACAAAGTAAAAAATAGTTTTGTTGCACCAAGTAGTTTGTATTGTATTTGAGTTTTTTTTGGTATTGCTCCCGCTTGTTTTCATTTATGATGTACAATAGACAACATATCCCAAAAGAAGAGTTGTATACTTATTGATTATGAATTTTTTGCAATAAACTAATTAATTTAATTAATATATCCATTATGCAATTATTTAAGTGCAACGCAATCTTTCATTAGAATGGTGAACAAATATGCCCAAAATCAAAGAAGAAAGGAAAGGAAAAATTGAAGGTGAAGGCATTACCTTTAGAATTGAAAATCAGTTTTGGATGCCCTACGATCAGAAGCCGATCAAAAAATGGAAAGCGTCAACACACTGGTAAATCAAATAATAAAATCATATGTGCAATGGCATAAACCTGCTAAAAAAGATGGCCGGGAGTATTTTTCCAAGGCTCTTGTGGCCAAAACAATGAGCTACCATATACTGACGAGCAAGTAATACAAATGACTGAAGAATATTGCAATCATAACCTAAAGGATATAAATCACATGTTAAGAGCCGCACACACTTTTCTGTCCTTTATGGATGGGCTTTGCTCATGGTTAGATTCGTCAGGCTCTCATTTTAGAATTGACAGTTTTGATGGAACGGATACATACGTAATACAATTTGATTTGGTAAGAAAATTTTCGCTTTATTTTAAAAAACAGATAAAATTAGTATTTAAGCATATTGATGTGCAAAATGCGGAAGCAGAAATGACAGATAATACAGCAATGCCCAAGATAAATGAGTAAAGGAAAACCCTGTTTACTTGGGGTTGTCCATTGTTTTAATTATGTGTCAATAGGTTCAGCCAATTTATGACATGGTTTGACTTAAAATACTTAAAATACTTTTAATCATTGTTGCTATCGAAGGAAAGTAAAAATTAGGCAATAATCAACGGATATATAAAAAAAAGACCAGCAAGCCTAATGGTTAGGCGGCATTTGATACGGTTTTGAGTTAATCTCTAATCAGGTGATTCACATCACTACAAATAAAATGATAAGTATAATGGAACTATATACATAAACAATATTATTGAATATTTTTTTGTTTGAATATATTGATGTTTTTTACATAAACTATATTCATAATTACTAAATGCCAAAATATGTTATTGTGTTACAGATTGCGTACCCTAAATATAGCAATTGATGTGGACGGTTCCCCATCTGGGTATATTTCATGGCACAATCATTTCACCAATAAAAGCAAAATTCGAACAATAAGACCCTCTATAAAAAATGAAAGGTTTGGCGTTCAAAGAATGGAAATGCTAGCAATTTATTTTGCCATTGTCGACAACTTAAAGGCATTCAAGAAACTAAAAAGGACAAGGCAAGTTATTATAGTTAGGAGCGATTCACAATCTACCATAGAGCAATTGAATAAAAAAACAGGGATAAGAGACAAACTTATCCAAAGAATCTATAATTCAATAAAAAGAATGCTGGACAAGATCGCATATACCATAGTTTTTGGTTACCAAAGCAGAACAAAAAATTTAGCAGGAAAGATCATAGAAAACATTTATCGAGAAAGATACCAAAAACTATAGATCGCATACAAGGAAAGTGGTAAAAAAGGTTAATTGCACATATAAAGATCTCGTTATAGGAAAAAATCCATGTAGGGGATATTGATATTGCATACAAGATGATCGGCAAAGACGAACCCATTTTGCTTATCAGTGGTCTTGGTGGGGGCATGAATGGTTGGGAGTCATCTACATTAGAAGAACCGTTATCCTCAAATCACACAGTAATTGTATTTGATAATCGTGGAGTTGGCAATACCAAATGGGTACTATACCATTCTCCATTCAGCAATTTGCAAATGATACTGCGGGATTGATAGATGGCTTGAAATTACAAAAAGCAGATGTTCTTGGATATTCTACAAGTTCATTTGTAGCTCAACAACTTACTCTTACGCATCCAGAAAAGGTTAACAATCCGATACTGCATGGTGCATCATGTGGTGGTAAAGAAGGTGTATATCCTAGCCCTGAAATTGTAAAACTTGGGAAGAAGCTTGCAAATAGTATTGCAAATAACGTTCCAATAGAACAGCATGAATTAAAATCGGCTCTATCTGTCACGTTGGGGCCAACATGGGTGAAATTGCATCCAGATTCCATCGATACAATTCCAACAAACACCGAAGATATCCTATCAGGTAATACCCCTAATGCTTATATTCAGCAGTTTAATGCTGTTATGAACTGGTATTCAATGACTGGAGTGGAGGTTGTAGTCAGCTTCCAAGCATATCTAAACCCACTTTGATCATAACGGGAACTGACGATATTTCCATATCAGCAGCCAACTCCTTGATTCTTGTACAAAAAATCCCGGGAGCATGGCTTGTACAGATTCATGGAGCTGGGCACGCATTGATGTCTCAATATCCAGATGAATTCAACAGAGTATTACAAACATTCCTTTCGACAACTACAACCCCCACCTAACCAGGCTGGGCCAACCTGTTTCAGTTTGTGGATGGTTTTACTAAAGAACAGCAATTGAACCAGAACAATATCCTATATGGCGGCCATACTGCAGCCGTTAG
>JBKJYK010000307.1:0-5162 GCA_046715515.1 Candidatus Nitrosocosmicus sp. | reverse complement strand
ATGCTTGGCAGGATGACTAAATCGTCCTGTCAAGCAATTTTAATAATTACTTTGATAAAAACTTGAAAGAAGATATCATTTCTTTAACTGTGCTCTCATAATTTGAGTATTTGTCTATAGATGCCTTGTATGTAAAAATAAATACATTGGTTTTATCCGTTGTGATTATTTGTAATGCTTTTCTATTTTGGAACTTGCTATCTGTGGCAGTAAAAATAATTTGTTTTGCATTTTTTCCATCTACCATTAAATTACCTGTTGATTCAAGTTTGAAATCCTTATACTCTTTTTTTAACTCATTTGTTAATGCATTAGATAGGGCCCCCACTGAAACGTTTTGTGATTGAAACGGCACAACTTTTATTATCAAGCCTGCTGGATTGCTTACCGCGTCTTTTTCCTTTGGGGAGACAAACAAAATTTCATTATTTATCTTGACTGATCTTTCCCAGTTACCGGGATAATCAATTCTAAATTTAAATTCACTGTTTTCATATGACAGCATGGTTTGTTTTTGTTTGTCATGAAACAGCCCTAAAGCCATTTGATTGTTATCGGCAATAGATATTTGGTTAAGTTGAATTAGGATAATTGAAATGGCTATTAAAAAAGGTATTCTAAACTTGAAACTGTAAAATAAAAAACCGAGTCTATTTTGCATAAATACTGTTTAAAAAAGCCTTTATTAAATTTTAAAATATTATTGATAACGTTTTATTATTTTGGGTTGAGGCCCTTAAAATCATCTTTTATCACTTTGATCTTGAAATCGATACATCAATTGTAGATACACATCTAGGTTTTTCTCCTTCTGTACTCGATAATAAATCCGATCCTAATTTTACACTTGCCACTCGGTATCCTAGTGAGTCCATTCTTTTAACTATTATCTGAGCAACATCAACAGCTCTTGTAATGCTTTTCCCTCGTGCTTTGATCACTACTGTTGGTTCGTTAGCTAATTGGACAAGTGTAGCAGTTACGTATGTCATTAGTGGTTTTTTACCAATAAAAATCTCATTTCCTATTCTATTGCCTGTTTCGTATTTACCGTTCGACATTGATAAGTATGCATAAATAAGCATATAATAATATTTCAGTTTTGTTTTTTTATTGTAAATTTTTTTAATATGTAAAGAATATGTGTTTTGTATTTTGCTTATTTGTTAGCCCCTTCAAGAATTTCTATTATTTTATCAGGGTTGTTGATTATTTTGTCCTTGGTGTCTTTATCAGATACCTCATAACAATGAATCAATTGGTTTTCGTCTTTGAAAAACAAAAATACAGAGTTTTCGTGAATAAAAGGATAAAGTTTTTCCTCTACCATCATTTCGGGTTTAAGTTTGATTTTATTTTCATGGTCTATCTCTACGGGGTTGTTTTGCATTTTTATGACTTTCCAATGTTATTTATATTGTAAATGGACCAATAAACCCTTAAACCGTTTATGCTTCAAAAATAATTTGATTTACAAAGTTAATCATTTTCTTATACAAAGACAAATTCCATTTATTCCAAGAAAGATCCCACTAATTTGAAAACAAAACCAATTCCACCAATAGCTCCAATTGCTAACAATACCAACCTAAGATGTGTGAAATAGTCATCTTTGCTTGTTTTTTTGGCTAATTTTAAAGTCTGAATGTATTCCATTATTCTTCTTTGGATTGTATTTGGCAGGGATGATAGAGATAACAAATGATTTCTAATCTTTATAGAGTTTTGAATATTATTTTAATATTTCTAATTTTGGTTTTTGGTAATGGGCAGGATTCAAAAGGCATTTGTATTGGATTGAATCATGTATATGGGTTCTTTATCTGTTCTTTGCATTTCCACAAATGTTTCGGTAGTTTGAATACCTTCAATTTTTCCTATCCTCTCTATAACCACCTTGTGCAACTCCTCTAATGTCCTTGCATAAACTGTCAATATTATGTCAAAACGGCCCGTAACCTCGATTAAAGAGCGAACTTCAGGAATTTTTAGCAGTTCTGTGTGTAGTGGTTCTTTTAATTTGGGATCCCTGTTGATGCCTACCGTAGCCTTAATGTTAATTCCAAGGTGAGACTCATTAATGATGACTGTAAATTTTCTTATCAGTTTCCTTTTCACCAGTCTCTTTATTCTGCTGTATAAAACAGAGGAGTTAATGTTTAACTTTTTACTCAATTGAGGAATTGAAATACTTGCATCTTTTGTTAATTCTGATAATATTTTCATATCTAACTCATCAAATCTTTGCAAGTTTTATTCATTTTTATATTATTAGCTACGTTAATAAATGTAATCGAGTAACTCAAAATAATTTTAGATAAGATAGAAAATATGCCAAAGCCTCAATTCAAGATTTTGAATTTCAGTAAATAATATATTATAAGTTTATTCTTTTTTTATTATGTTTGGATCAAAAATCCGCACTGGTGGCTTCATTTTTGCAGTGAGAAGAGATGAAATCTCAAATCTTATAATTATTGGAAGAATTATGGCGGAAAATAGCGGCAAAACGTATGATGTTAAAGGATCTTTTTTTAGACCAGTTGGATTAATTGAAAGGATAAAATCTGGTAAGGCCCAGGGCAAACCAGTAGAAGCACTTAACAATCCCGATCCAAACAATTGCATATTTTTGATTTTAGACAAGGTCGATACCGGTGTTTATAACGATAGGGTTGATTCAAAATACGATAAACTTCACCCCATAAATGAAAATCGTTATTTTGTTTTGGATGGCTGGATCAAAGAAAGTTTTTCGGATCTTTTTAGCAGCTTTTTTAATTCCAATACACAAGAGGAAAAAATGGAGGCAAGGGGTGTAATAATCAAAAAGATGAACTCCCTTATATCACCTGAATTAAAAGACCATGTTTACGCAGTAGCGAGAAGTTCTAGGATTTTATAAAGTTTTATATTATGGTAAAACCAAATTTTCATTTATAATGGAATACGTATATGCTGCTTTACTATTGCATAAATTAAAGCAAGACATTAATGAAGATAATATTAAAAATGTAATTAAAGCTACCGGAGTCTCTCCTGATGATGTTAGAGTTAAATCACTAGTTGCTGCCATAAGTGAAGTGAATATCGAAGATGCGCTAAAAGCAGCACCAATGGCTGCTGCTACTGCCCCAGCTGCTGCACCCGCATCCCCAAATGCCGGAGCTGCTGCAGAGAAAGAAGACGAGAAAAAAGAAGAGAAAAAAGAAGAAGAAGCCTTGGAAGGTTTGTCCTCACTCTTCGGTTAATTTTTTTTCCTTTATTTTACTATACAATAACAACAAAAAAATATTAAATACTATAATTTTCTTTTTAACTATATAAATTTATCAAGTTTCGAAAAAACTATTTACAGATAAATGGTGGTTTACAGCAGCGGCACGGTTGTATATATTGTGATATCTGAACTTATGTTTAAAAAAAGAAAGTTAATTAACTATTAACTTTGTAGCCCTTTGAATCTATCTGTTGAGATAGAATCATGGCAATTGAATTTGCTTTTGATAGCACCAATTCGACAGTATCTGGAGACAAGTATCCTGACTCACTTGATAATGAGATGGCGTGCTGTCTTGCCTTTACTAAAATCAGAGGCATTGTTTCTTTGGTAAAGTAAGCTGCTTCCACCGATAATGCCAAAGCTTCTTGGTATGATCTAGCTAATTCTTCAATATATTCTTCAATGACGATTTTAAGGTCTGTTTCTTTAAATTCCAATCCTTCTGAAATCGCAAAATTAACTGCAATACCGGCTTCTATTGGCTTGATGTCTAATTTACTTAATAGGGCCGCTAATTTTTGTGATATCACATCTCCAGGTTTTGCAACGACGGTGTCTTTTGACACCCAAATTGTTCCCTGATCTATTTTTGTTGGAACTTTGGATTCTTTGAATTCGGATAAAACTGGACCTGGATTAATTCCAGTGTTTCCTGCGGGAATAACAAGTTCATTTGGTGCAATATCGCCCCCTTTGGCAGCTAAAAATATTTTATTTTTGTCAAACGTTAGGTTAAGTTTAAATGGGCTTATGTTAGTAAACATTAGGGCGCATTGGCCTTCAAGCTCATGGTTTAGGAACTCCAGTCCCTTCACATCATCAAAAATTTTCTCAAAGGATCTTTGAGCCACTTTGTTCTTTATTGTCAGTATTTTGATTTCGTTTCTGAATTTCTTCCTAATTGACATCAATTGTGCAGATCTAACCTTTGTCATTTTTGAGAGTGCGATTACATTATATGACTTGGCCAAGTCTTGGAGATTATCGTATAGTTTTACCTTTTTCTCTGGATAACTTGTCCTATTTAGTTTATTTGTGGTAGGTACTTCTGCTGATGTTGCTGTTGTTTGGCTCATGCACTTTCACTTTTGGCTTGTTTGTTTAAACTGTTCATTTTGATGGCTTTTCCCATTGTAAACTTAATTATTGTGTTTCTGAGATTTTTGTCGCCCTGAGGAAGTCTTTTTTCCACTGCTGAAATAACTGCAATGGCGTTTGCTGCTATCTGTTCATCAGTTAGATCCTCGTCACCTATTTAGGTTGACATGTTTAATTGATTTTTTGAACGAATTCTTGTAGATGATCTTAACCTTGTGGCTATGGTTTCTATCGGTGCACCATATGGTAGTGGTGTGGGCATTTTGCCTTTGGGCCCTAAAAATTGGCCTAAGGCACGACCTACCGATGACATTAAACTTGCGTCTGCAAGGAAAAAATCATGGGCACGCACTATTTTTCTTGCGTCTCTTTTATTTGATCCTAGTCTGTCAACTGTATCGGGCTCTAATACGGTTTCAACACCTGCCCGTTTAGCTCTCAAACCCATATCTCCGGACCCTAAAACACACAATGATGCTCCTTCTTTTGTGGGGTTTGGCAGCACCACAATTTCGTTTAAACTAAATCCCTTTTTGACGTCAATATCCTTTAACACCAGTGTTATTTCTGCTGATTGAGTAAACTTCTTTTTTGGGGTTGTTTCCCTAGCTTTTTTAACAAGTGTACTTAGCTGATCATTATTAATCATGATTATATACAATAAACCTAGTGATAGCCATTTAAAATCGTTTTTACAAATCAATCGATAGGATTACCATGAGGATAAAAGCATTCTTTTTTGTTCTTAAAACATCCACCTATTGTTCGAGATGCAATGAGG
>JBKJYK010000306.1:0-2835 GCA_046715515.1 Candidatus Nitrosocosmicus sp. | reverse complement strand
GTCCTGTACCATTAGATCAATGGCAAAAAGGTTAATCTGAACTCACTGGTATGTCCACCTTAAGCATTATGGGAACTAAACTTTGTAGATTTATTATATCTTACAACGAATAATAAAGAATAGTTAATTGCGAGGTGGATTTGCAACTGCTGTAATGACTACTAAAAGTCCTCAACGGATTTAGAATGGCGATTAGAGAATGTCATAGAACAACACAAAAAATCTGGGAATAGTGTTTATGTGATAAAAAGTAAAATAGTGGGTTACACCGTTCTCTTAGAATTATTTCTATTGGATACAATATGATATTTTGGGCTTCATCTCCTTAAAAAGAAGATCAGAAGGTTTTATCTTTTTTTATTGCTTTTTTGTAGTTGCGGTTGTTGTTGTGGTGTTGGAGTATGTGGTTTTGTTGTCTGCGGAATTGCTGTTTTGGTTGTTTTGGCTGTTGCTGTTGTCAGAATTAGTTTCATAGTAATATTAGTGGTATTTGCATTATTGTTTCTGTTGTTGCTTGTTGAATTATCCGATTTAATTGTCATCTCTATCTATTGTTTAACGAAGTATATAAGCATCGGTATTTAATGGAATTTAAACCCATTAAATTCCATTATGCTTGATCTTGAAATGAGTGTGCTGATGATTTGATACATACATAATGCTTATGGAAAACGTGAGCGGTTGTCCCCATGCAAATTATGTGTGATTAGGGTTACATGATGGTTTTGTTGTTCATGCACTGTCAAAGGGAAGATAAAATCTCATAGGAGCGCAGCCTTGCCTTGTGGTCATATATATGGGAAACAGCCATAGTTTCATCCACTTGGGTTTTGTCCAAAAAAGACTCCATGTTCTTTTTGACGGTGGCAGAACCACCAACAAAAGAGTACTTGAGCCTTTGGTCCACTGCGTACTTCTCCGGTTTGCTACATATTGTATCAATGCTGCTTACCGGAGGCTGCAATGGCCCATGTATTCCCCTAATCATTTCAAGTGCCCTTAGTTGTATCGATGTGAACAAACGAAAGGCTTCTTTGTCTGTGTCTGCTGCGATTATATTGACAGCTGTTATGACATAAGGCTCCTTTAGGGTTTCTGAGGGCTGGAATCTATCCCTATAAATCCGAATAGCCGCATCCAAATAAGAAGGGGCAAAATGGCTTGCAAAGGCAAACGGCAAGCCCAACATTGCGGCCAGTTGGGCGCTAAATGTGCTGGAGCCCAACAACCAGATGGGAACTTTAAGCCCCTCGCCTGGTGTTGCCTTTACCTGGGTTTCGGGATTTGGATTGTCAAAATAGTTTTGTAGCTCTACCACGCCATTGGGAAAATCTTCTTCCAAACCATTTAGGTTTCGCCTTAAAGCCATGGCAGTCATCATGTCAGTACCCGGAGCACGGCCTACCCCAAGGTCAATCCTTCCGGGATAAAGTGATTCCAAGGTTCCAAACTGTTCCGCTATTACCAGCGGGCTATGGTTAGGCAGCATGACGCCCCCGGAGCCTACCCTTATGGTGGAAGTGCCTGCGGCAATAAACCCTATAAGAATAGAGGTGGCAGTGCTTGCTATGCCTTTGGTGTTGTGGTGTTCTGCCAACCAGTATCGTTTGTATCCCCACCGCTCCGCATGCTGGGCCAAATCCAAACTGTTTTGCATTGACTGGCGGGGGGAGCCATCGACATTTACCATTACCAAATCAAGAACAGACAAGGGCGTGTCCATGTTTTTTCTTGGATGCTTCAGCACTATAATAATAGTTATGTCAATCCGATGCTTTTTTTCTTCAATCGATATTGATGGCTTAGTGCCAATGAGGTGCGTTTGGTAAGTGTTTTCATCCTTATTTATGGGGTGTTGTTAGCGCATAAACTTGACAGCAACCATGGGAATCATTGCGTTCACTATAAACAATACCATAAACTATACAATGATGCCAGCACAGTAGATTTGGTGCTTGACCATCTATAGAATGGGAAATCTGGATTATGTTACAATGATCTCTTTTACTGTGGCAACCTTCACCATCGTCTGACAATTGGTCCTTGTTTGGATTTGCGCTAGCGGATTTGATGATAAGGTGGGCAGACATATACACAACCCAGATGACAATTTGCCTAATTGTTATATAGGTGTGGGCAACATTATGATGGAGTGCGTTAGGCTGTTAGAGGCATTATCAAATATTGTATAGACCTCATTTTGATTTCCACCCGTTAGGATATTAGGTTAAATAGTGAATGAAAATGAATGGGTATTGCAGACATTCAGCTCAGGCTGGTTCTCCTTTTCTTTAGCTTCTGAATTGTTCTGTTGTCTATTTTTGAATCGGATATTATGCGTATGATTTCACTATAAGCTCTATCTTTATACTCATAGCCTATACTCTTATTTTCAATGTTTTTTAGTTCTAACTCGATTATTTTGTTATAGATATAATCAAGGGTAAAACTATCCAGGCTTTTTCTTTCCATCCCGTCTTCCTTATGCATCATAAAACTATCGTTATTCCAACCTTTAAAATTTAATTTCCAAATATTTCATATTAAAAAAGAATTGGGCATACTTACAGTTAGCGCTACGCTGGGAATGAGGGATGGGAAGAAGAAGGGATGCAATTGGTTCTAAAGCCATAACTGACTTTATCTCAAAAGAGCATTACCTTATCTATACTTTGTACGAGTCCCTTTCAGGATACGGGATTGGGCGTTTTTACCTCCAAGAGTGTTATTGTAGGTCGTGGTGGAAATATGTGGGGTACCAACAAGGAAGATGGAAAAGGCCCTGCATTTTCATTTAGCTTACCCTTAGGATATCAAGTGTGTGATGAATATGAT
>JBKJYK010000305.1:0-3582 GCA_046715515.1 Candidatus Nitrosocosmicus sp. | reverse complement strand
ATTAATGCCAGTCAATGTAAAATTCTCCATTCCCCCTACAACAGAATCAATTAACGAAGAACCCTTTAATGAATCAATTAATGAAAGCACTTCATCACTAGAAGACTTTGCCCTGTCAAAATTATTTTCAGAATTGTTCATTTGACCAAAAGAATAATCCACGAAATTAATGATTAGCATAAAACCTAGCGACATAAAGAAAAAAAAAGATTTGGATTTATTAAAAGATAACAATATGGAATAATCATATAGAAAAAATTATTTAATCTTTTCCTTTAACAAATTACCAAATAAAATATCCTTTAAGCTCTTAATATCTGTAATAGGCGGAGTGCAGGAGAAATCTTTGCATATTAAAACAAATTCATCAGAATGAGCAGATTTTTCATTTAACAAAGATTTATTCTGAAACAAA
This sequence comes from Candidatus Nitrosocosmicus sp., assembly GCA_046715515.1. GTDB lineage: Archaea > Thermoproteota > Nitrososphaeria > Nitrososphaerales > Nitrososphaeraceae > Nitrosocosmicus. The sequence continues at coordinate 3,167 of JBKJYK010000305.1, read as the reverse complement.
GGATATTTTTCCAAAGTCTCTAAATCACAGTTTTCATCGATAATAGAAAAGATCCCGTTTGGAATAAATGTTCTATTTATGATATTAAGCATGGTTGATTTTTTTAATGGGGTATTTTTTGAAAAAAAAGTGATCTCCATTGGTTTTTTTACATACAGATAGGCACAAGACAGCAAGCAGCCAAATCCAAAAGGATTTTCTACCGCAGATAACAATGATGCTTTCATCATTTTTTCAGCAAAACTAAGATAATCATTTTTCCCGGTTATATGATAAAGTCTAATGAGATTTGAAACAGAAATAGAATTACCACTAGGAATTGCCAAATCATAAAGAATTTTATTCCTAATTGGAAGCGATTCATGTAAATGGGATGTGTAATAAAAGTTATTTTCTTCCGAATCCCAGAAATTTTTTGTCAAATAATCAGCATATTGTGTAGCCAAGTCTACATAGTAGACATCAGGCTTAACTTCAAATAAATCTAAAAGGGCATTAATATAAAACGAATAATCATCCAGATATGAGGGAATTTTGGATGAACCGTCTTTATAGACATGATACAAAGATCCGTCGGATGATTTCATTTTAGTTTCAATGAATTTTATTGCATTTGCAGCAGTTTCCAAATAAAGTTCATTGCCAGTTATTCTGTAACCTTTCACAAAAGACGAAATAGCAAGAGAATTCCATGAAAGGATGGTTTTATCATCTTTTTGTGGTTTAACCCTATTCTCCCGAATTTGAAACAGTTTCAAAGAATTTTCTTTGATAATATTTCTAATGTCTTTTACATCTAAATTATATTTTTTTGAAAGATGCCTAAATGATGACTTCACATTCAAGATATTTTTCCCCTCAAAATTTCCCCCTTCAGATATGTCATAGTATTCACAGAAAATATTTAGATGCAAAGGATTTTTAATTATTAAAGAAATTTCGTTTTTTGACCAAAGATAAAACTTGCCCTCTTCTCCTTCCGAGTCTGCATCCTGAGCAGAGAAAAAACCCCCTTCATTATTTGACAGGTCTCTTAAAATATACTCCAATGTTTTTTCGATGACCCTTTTAAATTCTTCACCCTTGGTAATTTGATATACTTCTGCAAATAAAATAACTAGTAATGAATTATCATATAACATTTTTTCAAAGTGTGGGACAAGCCATTTCTGATCTGTAGAATATCGAGAAAATCCCCCTCCCAGATGATCATGGATTCCACCGTATAGAATTTTCTCGGATGTCAGTATCACAAAATCCCTGAATTTTTCAATTTTTGAAATATCATAATATCGCAATAAAAACAACAAATTAGAAACATTAGGAAATTTTGGAGCCATTCCAAATCCACCATAATTAAAATCAGCCATATGTAAAAGATTGAGTGCGGCCTCATCAAGAATTGATTTATCAATATCCACATCGCTTTTGGTTTGGTTATTCTTTGAAGAGGCAGTAAGAGAATTCATAAATTCAGAAGTTGTACTATTGATTTCATTTTTTCTGAAATGAAATGCATCATCTAATTGGGTCAAAACTTCGCCAAACCCAGGTAAACTATACCGGCTATCCTTTGGAAAATAAGTACCTACGTAAAATGGTTTTAGATCAGGGGTTAAGAAGACGGACAATGGCCAACCACCATTACCATTTACTATCTGGCATGCTCGTTGATAAACATCATCAATATCGGGCCTCTCCTCCCTATCTACCTTGATGTTGATAAACTTCTCGTTCATTATTTTTGCAATATTTTCATCTTCAAAAGATTCATGAGCCATCACGTGGCACCAATGACATGCACTATACCCCACACTAAGAAAGATGGGCTTATCTTCTTTTTTTGCTAAATTTATTGAACTTTCATTCCAAGGCAACCAATTAACCGGATTATAGGCATGCTGTAATAGATAAGGACTGCTTTCCTTTATCAAGGAATTGGGTTTTCTCTTTTGAGTAGCATCATGCATAACGTAATAAGAAGTTGATTATATTTATAATATCTTTCAAACATTTGTTGTACTATTCGTAACATTACTTTTCAGGCTATCACGTAGGGATGGGGGTGTTTGTAATATTGCGGGATCGGTAATAACAGGTTCCTGTGGTAAGCCATATTCTGCTCTTAGGGTAGATTGTTGTTTGGTTACAACATTCTCCGAAAAAGAGGGGCCTATATAACCAAAGGAGGCCCATAATACATAAATGGCAGCCAAGGATATTCCCATGACAATTAAACAGATACCTAGTGTACCCATTTTTCTAAATTTATGTGTAATTTTAGGACGATCATCCCCATTTGACATAAATACAAAAAAAGGTAAAGACATTAAAAAGGTTTCCTAAAATAACAAGATTAACTTTTTAATTGCAGGCGGATAATAATCCTTAATGACACCAGAAGAAAATATATCTTCATTAAACCTAAGTATCCCTAAAGGGAAATCAGCATCACTTGGATCCTATATTCCGATCACTAAAGTTGAAAATTTAATTTTTATATCTGGCCAAATTCCAGTAAACATGGATTCTTCAAACAATGAATTAAAATATAAAGGAAAAGTAGGTAGGCAAATTTCAATTGAAGAAGCCCAAGAAGCGGGAAAAATTTGTTGTTTGAATGCTCTATCCCATTTAAAAAATCTAATTGGCGATTTAGACAAGATAAAGAAGATAGTAAAGATAACAGGGTATGTAAATAGTGATGAGGACTTTATGGAACACCCAAAAGTAATCAATGGGGCATCGGATTTACTATTAAACATTTTCGGGGAAAAAGGCAAACACACCAGAGTAGCGATAGGAGTAAATAGTTTGCCACTAGGCTCTCCAATAGAGATAGATTTTATAATCCAGGTATAAAAATTATTTTTTGAAATTTTTCATCCAAAATTCCAATAATCTAAAATACGAATTAGTAGCTTCTTTCACCGTCTGAACGTATGCTTTATTCATTTCATCCCAGATCAAACTGTAATCAACATCGTTGTTTTGATAATTAATGTTACTATTATCAATATCATTATGTTGGGTATTTGATCCTTTATACAGATTTTCTTCCGAACTAGACAATTTGACATCGTTTCCTTTTGAATTGGCATTCTCATCTGCCAGTTGTTTGGCCTTCTCATCTGCCAGTTGTTTGGCCTTCTCATCTGCCAGTTGTT
>JBKJYK010000304.1:0-2959 GCA_046715515.1 Candidatus Nitrosocosmicus sp. | reverse complement strand
CGAGCAGAAGCATTTGAGTTCCATTGCACCATGTTAATTTGCAATAACGGGCTATATCCTTCGTCACCAGGCTTTGCGTTAGATACTGGAATCTGATAACCAAATGGACCTGTACCATTGACCCCATTTGTAAATACATATGTATTCCCCTTGGCAGAATCAGGGGTGCTTCCTAAAATGGGGGCATAGTTTACCTGAAAACCCGTTTTTTCCGTTAAAAAGGCAGCGGTCTTTTCATCTGAGACGTCGGTAGCTATAAAAAAGGTATCACTTCCATTTACATATGATTTAAGCAAAGGAATATCTATTGGAATATTTGCATTTGACAGCTTTAACACAGATCCAGCAGTATCCTCCTGTGCATTAACATTAGGATAAGTAGAGCATTGCGCTAAATATTGCAAAAATCATTGTAGCAAACAAAGCACAAGACTCGGTTTTTCCATTTATCATGAAATTTGACATTAACAAAAGGTTAACAGACAAGTATAAATCTTAATCCTTCAACGGTTAAAGAAAAGATTTAATGGTCAAGGATTTATGATCCTACAATGAATATCATACTGTTTACCGCTATAGAATCATTAACAAACATCATATCAACATTACTGATACCACTATTATATTATTACTGTATTATCTGCTTTACCAACAGTTCAATTATATCTTTAACTGTTGAACCATCACGATAAATATCACAAATTAATAGTTTAATATATGCAAGGTAAAATAACTTTAAATCATAATGCCAAAAGATCTACAATCAAAGGCATTGTTATCGGAATTTTAACAATAATAATTTATTTACTTGTTGTTGTCTTTACAACACCTAATCTTTCAAGTATAGATGCAATTAACGCTGCATTTAGGGTAAATTCAATAATAATAATTGGACTAGGAATTGGAATTGGTGCACAGATGTTTATATCAAATTATAGTAAAGGTTTAGGATGTAATATAAACAACAGAAAAGGCATTTTGAGTGGAGGAACAGGAAGTACTGCGTTAAGTTCTTTCTTCTCATTTTTTTCGCTAGTTCCTTTAGGTTGTTGTGGCAGTTGGCTCCTAATTCTGTCCCTTTTGCCTTCCATATTTGGTTCCACGGTATCGGTAATTCTCATAGAGTATTCCAAAACGCTTTCATATCTTGGTCTAGCAATTGTTTTTGGTTTCACATTACTTTCAGCTTATAAATTACATAAAAGATTGCAAGAGGGAAAAAAGATATCAAAGAAAGCAAAAACTGATTCTCCAATTAAAGGAATATAAACATTGGTGAACCTAAATGAATAAAATCATAAAAATAGGGATTGTCTCCACTGTTTTTGTTTTCATAGCTATAGTTACAATATTCATGTTCAATGAACAGAGAATGAATAAATTGTATTCTGAACCCACTCAAGATAATGCAGAAAGTATAGTCCCTTTGGATCAGATAGTAAGCGGAGGTCCCCCTCCTGATGGAATACCCTCAATTGATAGTCCAAAATTCACCACAGTAGACCAAGCTGAGGGTTTTATGTCTGACAACGATTTGATACTTGGTGTAAATATTAATGGGGATATCAAAGGATATCCCTTACAAATCCTGGTATGGCATGAAATTGTAAATGATAACGTTGGCGGGACTCCCATTGCAGTAACTTATTGCCCTTTATGTTTTACAAATCAGGTATTTAATAGAACAGTTGGGGGAGAGATTCTTGAATTTGGTACAAGTGGCAAACTATACAATAGCAATCTTGTAATGTATGATAGAAATTCCGATTCCCTTTGGAGTCAAGCAATGGCTCAGAGTATTGTGGGTAAATTTGCTGGAACAAATCTTGAGAGAATTCCTTTTGATTTGGCATATTGGAAAGACTGGAAGAATCTTTATCCAAATAGCAAAATTCTTTCTAAGGATACTGGAAATCTTAGACCATATGGCGCAGACCCCTATGGCGATTATTACACAAACTCGGATATTCTTTTTCCTGTTCCCATTAAGGATGATAGACTAGGATCAAAAGAAATTATTATTGGAGTAGAAGCGACAGGAAATTATAAAGCATATAAATTAAAAGATATTGAAGATTTCAAGGTAATAAACGACAAAATAAATGATAAATCGATCACAATATGGTCCGCATTTCCGTTTATGGTAAAAATGTTTAATCCAAATGTTGATGCACAAACCTTAACTTTCAGATATAATGATGAAAAAAAGGCTTTCATAGATAACCAAACAGGAAGTGAATGGAATTTTGATGGAAATAGTATTAATGGTTCCTTGAGTGGAAAGTCATTATCAAGGTTGCCATTTGATGAGGGATTTTGGTTTGAATGGATTGCATTTCATCCAAAAACATTTGTTTATTAAAAATAAACATATGGGTTGGCTCTGTTCATCTAACTGCTTTTTCAAATAGCACATCAATAAGCAAAATGAACCAATGCGTTACTTGTCTAATCTACAATCATATATCTACTAGGAAAATATTCATCTACTCCTTCATGTATTGCATATTATTATTTTTATAATGCTCTTTTCATTAGGTAAATCGAGATGATGATGTTCTAATTGCAAGAACTACAAGAACTATGCAGCACCTATGGAAAATAAGAGTTTTACATGAATGAAGCTTTCAAGATTAATCAACATTTTTGTTTATTCAAAGGCTAATTTTTTTTCTTGCTTGCGTCTTATTTTGGAAATATTTCTTATTTCGCTATGTCTTTTTCGACAGATATTCTCCCTGGATCCGATGTCAACAAGCTTATTGCAATAGACATAAGCAACAAATCAAGTTCGTATCCCCCCTGCAATAAAACCTGTCGATACATCAACCATAATGATGGCAATATCTTGATTCATTCAATGGAGTCTGACTGCCTATATTAGCAGTGTAGAGGTGCCATTATTTTCTTTGATGGTTTTTAATGCTATAACACTTAAAATTATATTTCTCTTTTTTTT
>JBKJYK010000303.1:0-11595 GCA_046715515.1 Candidatus Nitrosocosmicus sp. | reverse complement strand
GCAGCAGCAGCAGCAGCAGCAGCAGCAGCAGCAGTATCGCCACTTTGTAATCCATTTTCTTTAGCTCCAACCGGTTTTAATTCTGATAAATGTTTTTTAAGCTGCTCAAGGCTATCTACAATCTGAAAAGACGACAAGTTTGTTTTTTTTATTATATTTTTGACTTTTTCTACATCAATCTCAAAACCATATAAAATAAAACCTTTTTTCAGATTAAATGTATCAAGTGCTATTATTTGCTCTCCCAAAAAGGAGTCAAGACGGGTAATATTCAAAATTGCATACTCAGAAATAGCTATTGATTGAAGAAGGGATTGTAATTTTTCAGGATAGGTATTAGAGAAACAAAAAGAGAAGATTTGATCATCGGTCTTTCTATCATAAATGGAAATATCAGTTGAAGTCCCCTTTTTGCCTAAACTGCTTGCAATGGAGGTATCTCCCAATATTACAAAGTTTAAACTATTCAAAATTCTTAATTAGATAGACAGTATTGAATAAAACCTTTACTTTTGTGATTTTTAAAATTATTAAATGTCATAGGAGTGATAGATATCACCATGGCAATCTCCAATCACTATCTTATTTCGCAATAAGGACAGCAAAAGATGGACATTTCAAAAATAAATTGTATTTATAATTGCTACGATATAGAGAAATAATAGGAATAAATAATGCAAATTAATAAAGGCATGTTAAAAACATAACATAACAAATCAGATGCAAATGTTATAGTTATGGGAATAATCCCCCAGAATAATAAAGACCAATTCAATAATGCATTGCCTTATATAGGGTATAACTAAAGATTATATACCTGAGCTGATAAATTAATTGAGCACTTTTGAAGAACTTGGTATTGAAAAATCTATAGTTAGAGCACTAAAGGAAAATGGAATTGAACAACCTTTTCCAATACAAGAATCAATAATTCCTCTTATTTTAAAGGGGGAAGATGTTATTGGTAGATCGAATACTGGAACCGGTAAAACAGCTGCTTTTGTAGCACCACTTTTAAGTAAAATTGATCCAAAAAATTATTTACAAGGATTGATATTAGCCCCAACAAGAGAATTAGCTATACAAATTACAGATACAATCAACCAATTTGTTAAATATAGTCCTATAAAAGCCACCTCGATTTATGGTGGCCAAAATTTTCAAGTCCAAAAGAAAATACTTAGCAGAGGAGTCAACATTGTAGTTGCAACTCCAGGAAGACTATTAGATCACATAAGTCATGGGACAATTTTACTAAGTAAAATTAATTTCGTTGTTCTTGATGAAGCAGATAGAATGTTAGATATGGGTTTTATTGAAGACATTAAAGATATTCTTTCATATATTAAGGCTGAAAAGCAAATTTGTCTTTTCTCCGCAACTATGCCAGAATCAATATTACGTTTATCTAAAGAATATATGAAGAATCCAAAACAAGTCAATATTGAAAAGACCATTTCACAGGAAAACATCAATCAATCATATCTGCTTATCTATGAAAAAGACAAGTTCAAACAACTTGTCAACACTTTGAAGCCTATTTCAACAAATAAAGACACCCATGTTATTGTTTTTGCAGCTACAAAGCAGCGAACAAGGGACCTTTCATTTAAGCTGAGAAATGAAAACTTTTTTGTAGATACTATTCACGGGGATTTAAACCAAAGACAAAGGGAGAACACACTGTCAAGATTTAGAAATAAAAAATTTAACATACTGATAGCAACAGACGTCGCATCACGTGGATTGGATATAACAACTGTAAGTCACATCATTAACTATGATTTACCTGATGACGTTGAAACATATTTCCACAGAATAGGCAGGACAGCACGAGCTGGTGCCCAAGGTACATCTCTCTCCTTTGTATCTCAAAACGATATGTACATCTTGAGAAAAATTCAAAATATTACCCAAAATTCATTGAAAAATCTTAATGCAGAACTAGGCATAGAAGTCGACTTTAAGGACAGCACTGGCAGTGCGGGTCCAAGAAACAATCGCTTTAGATCTAGCTACCAAAGAAGAGAATATGGTCAAAACAGGTATTCTGAAGAATACAGGCCAAGAAACAATTACGGTAGTGGCGGTGGCGGCTATGACAAAGAGGATAGATATCAATCAAGATTAAAAGGAATAACTAAACCACTGGGTAGAAGGAATAATAACGACAAAGAATATAGCGACAACTAGTAAAATACATCTAATAGAAAAAAATTTTTATTTTTTTTTTTGATACTTAAAAACAAGACAGTATTTCATATTTAACATACATATAATAAACAAATGCAAATTATTTAATCCAGGTTTTCCCTACATCAACACAACATATAATCGAGTTCACTTTTATTCACCAAATAAAACAGTTAAAGCATGATGTGATTTGCTTATGGTTTTAAAATTAGTGATATAGATGTTATCCGGCATATCGTATTCAAATAGAATTTAGGATTCAATTTAGAGTAAAGCAAAATCTTTAGGGCAAGACAGTCAATACAATATTCCTGAAAAATTAGGGATATGTCTAGTTTCTGTCCTTCAGGGATAATTTGGCCATTTTGTTAATGTCTACACTAGCAGTGCTTGTTGGTGGACAGTCCATATCTTCCAATTGGTTGGTCTGGATTGTGATATCTGTAACAGCAATTGTATAGTTAGATTTTATATCGACATGACATAGACACAGATTACCCAGCGTTAAGAGTTGAGTGATAAGATCAAATAGATAGAATAGATTAGGCTCACGACCAACCAGAGCATCACATCCGCTGCGTATTCGGCATTGCAAGGCAATTTGAATCGATATGCCCTTCAATATTTTAGATGGTATGAGGTACCGCAAAGATGGTATATTCACTTTCAGGCAATGTCATACATTGTAACAAAACAGGTGGGCAATCCCTTACCTCATGGCCATAGGTTGCATTATTCACATCGAGGGTGCTGCGTACCCCCCATGTGGCGTGACGATATTTTCCGTTGAACACTGAAATGGTATAGTGGTTCGGGTCCAATTGTTTGAGTATGTTGCTGTTGTTGTTCTGGGCCTGCAAACTCGAGCATTGGGGTTTATTTCACTGGTTGATTTGTTGTCCACAGGTCGCATTGGAGTCATACATTTTGTTGTGAGCAAACGATTTCATCATCAGATGAGGGACTAGAAACTTTCGCAAAAAAAATAAAAATTGAAAAATTTGCACTAAAAGACTCTTTTATTTCAAGATGAAATAAAAATACGAATATCCATGTGGTATTTGTGCAACTATTGAACACCATTTTTTATCAGTTTTTGTTTTTTATGATATCTGAAAATTAGAACAAAAATCATTATCATGATCGGTATATAAATATAGTAATAATTTATAAAAAAAGTTTTCAACATGTCATAAAATTGGTCTATGATAGGAACATCCACATTAAGCTCAAATATAAAATGTAAAGTAGAACTGGTATAGTATATATCCCTAATATCCAGAAATAAAAGATATTTTCCTCTGTCAGAGAAAACAGTATTGAAATTATAATGTCCGCCTCTAACCATTGTAAGATTGGATAAAGAAGAAGTATTGTTAATTTTACCATCTTTTACCAAAGACAGGTAAATTGGAAGTTCAATTATCTCATCGCCTGTGGTTGAAGTAATGCGTAAGAGAATATCAGTATTTTCAGATAACAGAGGTTTTGGTGGAATTGTTGATAACTCTACTAGAAAGTTTCCATTTTTTTGAATCTGGACGGCGCTTCCATTATTGTTTCCAGATAGAGTATGTCCATAAGCGTTTATAGAATTATAATTAAAAGACAAATTCAAAATAAAAACAATAGAGACGGAGAACAATATAAATATAAATATAAATATAAATATAAATATCAAAAAACACTGTTTATTGTCACCTAATTTTATTTTTTTTGGCGCAAGAATCAACAAAAATAAATTTGTAAAAATCATAACAAAAATAACACTAACAATATTCTTCTTAACATTCGCCTTATTCTCATTCAAACAAGAACGCACTATGGTAAATAGTGAATTGATTAATATAAACTCAAATATTTATTGTAATATATAATTTTATGAGACTTGCGGTATTTATGTGTAATAAAACCACGATATTATCAAAGTTGTATTTATTTTTTATATAGTTTCCAAAAGAAATTAAGTTCATGTGTAATTCATTAAAAAAGGCTTTTGCTTTTTTGTGGCGTTGTTTTGAAAGGGTGGGGGCTATTATACACCTTGATCTTATAGTTGATTTGATCTATTGAGATCCAAGAGCAGTTGAGTATAAAAACATTTTTTTTGCAAAAACAACAATAAAAAGAATAATTATTGGTTCTATTACAGTTTGATTTAGTATAATTGACAGATTCAATAGAAACCCAAAATAACAAATCAGGAAAAACAGTAAGTGAATCGGCAGCTGAAACCACTGTGGTAATGTTACCCTCAGACGCAAATCCCTTGGGAAATGTTTTTGGAGGAATGATCTTAAAACATGTCGATTTGATTGCGGGTTTGGTAGCAAAAAGACACGCCGGCCACGCAAACATTGTTACGGCTAGCATGGATAGCATGACATTCTCCAAGCCAGTATATATTGGAAATGCATTGATACTAAAAGCAAGACTGAATTACGTAAAAAGAAGTTCCATGGAGGTAGAAGTGGATATCGAGGCAGAAGATCTTAACAAATCACAAAAAGTTTACACAGGCACCGCATATGTTAGCTTAGTAGCATTAGATGAGAAAGGAAAACCCATCGAAGTGCCTAAACTAATCTTACAAAGCAAAGAAGAAGAGGAAAGATATGCGGAAGGGGAAAATAGGATGCAAACAAGATTAAAAAACAGGAAAAAGAGGAAGGTAGATGTTTAGAAAATCTTGCTTTCATCCATAGGATAAAGATAAACGTTTGTCTTTTCATCATTGACGGGTGTTGAATTTATTAATATAGAATATTCAATCTCAGAATTATCAAGTCCACTGCCATTTTTACCTAGAATACAATTACTGCTAATAGTGTAATCAAGTGTTAAAGGATTAAACGGTTCCAATGTTATACGCTCCTCCCCTAAAATACCACATTCCCTCATAGAGTTGGACATTATTCTTCCGCCATCATTTAACAGATACTTCACACCATGTTTTTTTCTCAGAATTTCTAGTCCTACTGGGATTTCAAAACTTTCACCAGTAACAATATATGAAATTAGTGGAGACTCCTTAACAAATTTTGAAAGATAATTATAAATTTCAATTGTAGTAAAGAAAATAACCTTTACTTTGTTGTGGGGATTTAACATTGCAATTTCATTCTTGTTGTATAATTCAATGAAATTTGTGTCGGCAATGCTTTTGATTGTCCTAATAGACACAACAAAATGAAATTTACCATAATCTACAAATTTTGTAGACAAATTTAAAAGATCTTGGTAAATTAGGGGGTCACTATTGTGAACATGTTTTCCAAAGAATGCCCATGACCAAATTTGTTTATGGTTTTCCATCATGTTGTTTATTGTTACAATAATAGCATTATTTCCAACAAGGATACGGTGTAAAGATGCAAAAACGTTATCACCCAACTTTCTAGTTCCGCCTGTCAGTAGGCTAACACCCCCACCTTGTTGTCCAATTATTTTGTAGGCATATATCCCGCTATTTGGAGCATACGCCTCTCCAGCAATAAAACTTGTAGCCTGATAAGGAACATTCATCTTATTAACATATTCATCGGATACTCCCAGCACAACAAAGGGAAGAACTTTAGACAAATGACTGCAATTTAGATCTTTACCAGTATCGAATAATTGGACCCCCCTCTTTTTAAAATGATAAAGTTCTTCTTCGTTTAGAGATTTATTTTCATAAAGGCAATCAAGCTTTCGATGATAATTTTCAATAAATTCCTTTAGCATCAAGCAATTCATATCAATATAAATATAAAAAGAAAAAACAATTATCTTTGAGATGATACATTTATCCATTGTTTAGATGGTTTTGAAGGTCCATATTGTTACGTTAAACAATAGCTCGTTCCCATACACGCGTTGTGTATTTTTGGTTTGAGGGTTGTGATTGATCAATACCTTGGATAGCAGAGTTTTACCTTCTGGCCCAATAGCGGAGTGGCTGCAGGGGGTCATATAGAAATAAGTGTTAGAATCATCACAGCCATGATAACTTAATGCCGACCCCTGTAGGATTTAATCAGTTAGTGTATCTTCCTTTGCCATCTCCACAATCTAAGGAATCAGCACCTAAACCACCTTTAAGTTCTCACCTTTATCCAATCTAAACAATAGGTCATACCCAGCATTTCCAGACAAATTGTCATTTTGATTTGTCCCTCGGAGAAATTCATTTAATGCATCACCTATTTTATTTGAACTAAAGGCATTACACAAAAATCAATTGGAGGTAAAAGTAATGCGCATAGTGTAAAAATCAATAAAATGTTTTTATTCTTTCACCATAAACATCAGCATTACCACTCATTAGTAGTATAGAGAGGTTAAAATGCACATATTTATTTTATGTGGTAAAGTTATGACTATGATTGTATATCGTTTTAATTGGGTAAAGAAGCATAAAACGTATATAATCAAATAAAGTAAATCAATTGTAAATATGAATTGATTATATCCAAGCAAAATAACAAAAATATTTTGAAACGCCTTTGAATTTGGTATGTGTTAAAAGTTAGTATGAAAACGGATTGATCAATCAAACAACGCATTTTACCATTATAATCTAATCAAAGTTTTGAGAAAAAAACAATTACGTAATTATCCGAAACAATCTTCATAAACAATATAAACTAAAATATTATGCCAATGCATTTCAATAAAATAAAATTCGGTTTCATATTCTTTGTTTTTCTGGGTTTGATGTCATATAGTTTGAGCTCCCTAACAACAAAAACGGTTTATGCTTACGATTACCTTGTGAACTATAACAACAACTATAATATTTACACTTCTGCAAATACACCACCTGACAAAGAATCCGCATTACAAAACATTGATTGTGTTGTGAATTTTATGCAAAGCTATGTATTCACATCTTCCTCTGTGCCTAGTTCGAATACCTGCTATAAAGATAGATCAACGACAACAACACCAACTAATGATGATATTATCGAGTACCAATCAGATCAAGGTCGATATCTGCCACCAATAGATAACACCCAGCAAACTTCCCAACAAGATACTGGTGTAGGCATAGTGAAAGTAATAAGTCCAAACAATCCAAACAACATTAACGAACCTCTAGCATCTTACTCACACTCTAGCTACTCTACACCTACTGTTACTTATCAAGGTAATATACAAAACGAAAATTCAAATGGTAATGACAATGGTAATGACGAAAAAAAAGAATATAACGAAAATACTGTAACCAAAGATGAAAGAAAAATATTACTAAAAGCATGTTTTGAGAGAGCAGAAGATAAAGGAAATTACATATCATCAGAGGAAATGAAAAAGTGTGCTGAAAACTACAACAGCCTGTTGTAGTTTTTTCCATTTTATCCATCAGAATGTAATTCAAATATATATGGACACTTCTCAGAGTATTTTATAAAAAAATAATGGCAATAAAATTGTTGGGGATTTCAGGAAGCATGACAACAAGTTCCTACAGCCTCAAAGCATTAGAGTATGTTTTAAATAACGCTAAAAATATTCATGGCTCAGAAATAGAGGTTTTTGATCTAAAAAAAAACAAACTGCCTTTTTATGATCCAAAGCTAGATGCAGATCCACTAGTTACAAGTTCAGACAAAGAAAACATCAAAAAAGCAAAATTTATGGTTCAGTGGGCCGATGCAATAATTCTGGCTACGCCCGACTATCATGGCTCAATGTCGGGAGTATTGAAAAATTTTTTAGATTATTTTTGGAAAGAGTTTACCGGAAAAACCTTTGGCTATATTTGCACATCACATGAGAAGGGATTAACAGTAATGGAGCAAATGAGAACAGTAGTACGACAATGTTATGGATGGAGCATGCCATATGGAATTTCAACCAGCTCCCATGACTTTGACAAGGAAGGCAACCTAACAAATCCAAAATTAATTACCAGGCTAGAAATGTTATCAAGAGACATAACACACTATGGAAAAATCATAAGAGATCAGTTTATTTCGGATATTTCAAACAGGATTAAAGAGTCTTACTCCTATATTGCATGGGATGACAAAAAATAAATAAAATAAAAACTTTTTATTTATTTTTAGTATAAGTTGTTAATAGATAAAATAATCAAATCATTTAATGGTAATTTAATATATATAACATAATATCAATTGCATGAAACCATCATATCGTCTTACCTAAAGTGGGCTGGAGGAAAAAAAGGGCTAGTAGGTATACTGGCTAAACTCACGCCCAATAACATAGAAAAATACTTTGAGCCTTTCTTAGGAAGCGGGGCTTTTTTCTTTTACTTGGTTCAGACAAGAAAAAAATTCAAAGCTATTTTATCAGACTCCAATTTTGATTTAATCAATACCTACATGGAAGTAAGAGACAATGTAAATGAGCTAATAGATATTTTGCAAGAACATCAGGAAAACTATTACAAAAACATGGAAAAATATTATTACCACATCAGAGATGGATACGTCTCAAAAAACAATACCGAGTTAGCAGGAAGATTTATTTTTTTAAACAAATCCTGTTATAATGGGTTATACAGGGTCAACAAATCAGGCAACTTTAACGTTCCCCACGGCAGGTATATAAACCCAAAAATATGCAACAGTGAGAAACTAATGGAGTGTTCTGAGCTGCTTCGTATATATGAGGTGGAAATATCATGCAAGGCCTATAAAAACGCCACGTCAAAATGTGAAAACAATGACTTTATTTACTTTGACCCACCATATTATCCCATTTCAAAAACATCAAATTTTACAGATTATACTAAAGAGAGTTTTGGAATATTTGAGCACAGTGAATTAGCTAAAGAAGTCGAAAGGTTGGGTTATATCGGAGCTAATGTAATTTTATCTAACTCAAACTCAGACTACATTAAAACACTATACAAAAGGTACGATATAATAAAAGTGAGATCCTTACGAAACATAAACTCCAATTCAAAAAAAAGGAAAGATCACTATGATTTGGTGATTCTTAACTATGATAAAAAAATAAAAGACGAAAAAACAATTTCAAAAATCAAGAGCATAAATACAAAGAGCATCATATAGATAGATAGGAGAGAACAATACCTTTTCATGCATTATATCAGACCCACCTGTCTAAGCTTTTGGGGAAGGTATGTTTCTGCCAAATATTTAAACCCATGCTTAAAAAATGCATCCAGTTCACATTTTTCCTTTTTGTTCAAAAACAGATTAAGTTCTTTTTGCCACTTTTTATTTTGTAGCCAAGGCTTTTTTTTCATGTCATTAGCCCTGTTAATGTCTTCATCGGTAGCTGTCAACCGGGCTACTTCAGGAATATTATATTCATATATATCAGAAAACATCATTCCAAGAACTTGGGCATTTGGAGTCACTAACCGATCACTATCATAACTTAGTGACTCACTGCCGATCTTGTATCTTAAAGCAATACCCAATCCCCAGGGATCAGCATCAGCAAAAACCACTACGGGTTTATTCCAACTTTCGTTTAACGTTTTAACCATAATTCTAGTGGCCCTATCTGGTTCCCCTGATCCGGTCATCAAAATAGCATTATATTTTTGAATAAATCCAGATTTTCGAATATTACTTAAAACAGTATCTTTTTCTACAACCATTACAAAGTCTGCCTTTACATCCTCTATTTGCACATCTCCAATATTTGTGGGAATAAGTTGGGAAGTGGACCGGCTTCCCAGATTGCAATCAATTATGTCCCCACCAACCCTTAATTTTATAGGTCCTGAAATCATACCTTTTGGTTTTGATGTCACAGAAAATTCTTCTCTAGGTATGCCAGTCAATAATTCTACGGCTTTGATGGCATCATCGGAATTGTCCTGATTATTCCAAAACTTTTGCTTATTCTTTTCATCGCCAACATTGCTAAGAGTAGCATAATACATTCCCCTTATTGTGCTCTCCATATCCTCATCAAGCAATTTTTTTATTGCATTTGCCATAACAAGATATTGAGCAAATGTAGGTATTTTTTTTACACTATCTGGACTAACTTCAATTTTTTTATCCCCTATGGTAAGCATTCTCTTTTCATTGGACCACACAGTATTATCGTATCCTATTTTGGGTAAATCTAAAATTGGCATTTGTTTTTGGATAATTACATCCTCAGAAATTTTTTTCATTATTTTTTTGATTATTAATATGACTTCATTTTTTTTTTCAGATGACAAATATGCTATGTTTACCCATTTTCCCTTATTTATCCTTCTATGACAAAAACCTGATGCAGAATGAACATCTGCAGATTCAAATTTTCCATTGTCTTTTTCTAAACTATCAGATGACAATTTATATCGGGTGTTTCTGCAATGACATCTTTGGAGCTGTCATCACCATCAAGAATTAGTTTTTTTAGGGATTTTTATTTGTGTTTATTTTTATACACACCCCCTTTCTCTTTAGGTTTATCCGAAACAACCAAAGAAGAGTTGGAATTGCTTGATTTAGAATTTGATGATGCTTTATCTGATTTGGTATTTTTTATAGTTTCAGCCTTAATCTCAGAAACATTATTTGAAATTGCCAATTTTTTCCTTTTTTTCAAATCCACAGGTTTATGAGATAAAGATAAAGAAGGTGCAGACGCAAGATCAGGATTTGGTTCAGAATCAATAACAGCATCATAATCAACAACACTTGGTTTTTTTGTTAAATGGTTTTCTATTAATAGAGAGAAAGATTCGTCTAATTTAGAGTTTTTAATGCCTAATGATTCTGTTATAGCACCAACTATAAATGGTAAATAATGTTTGTATAACTTCATTTTATTTTCTGCTTCCTTTAATTTAAGTTCCTTTCTTATCTGTGTACTTAGCTTTCGATAAAGCTCAGAAAGACAAGATTTCATATAGTATTTTAACTCCCCCTCCGATGCAATACTTTCTTTACCTGCAGTTTTATAAGGTATTTTTGTAGAGCAGATATGAAAGAAAATGTGTATTGGTAAAACTTCAAAAACACGATCCCTTTTTGATTCTTTATTGGTAGAGAATTGCTCTTTAGCCTGTTTTTTAGTAATGCCCAACTTATTAATCTCAACTTCTGATACTACTTCTCTTGCCACATCAGAGCCTTCATCATAAAGTAAAGGGATTTTATTAGCAAATCGATACAATTTAAAAGAATTGATATCCCCACCATACGCCAATCCGGTTTCTATAATTGTGGGTCTATTATTTATTACACCGGTTCTTGAAGTATATGCAGTAAGAACAGGTTGTAAAACTTTAACAGAAAAATTAGATTTATACACGCCAATGTTGTGTGTTTCGGTTTTTTGAATATTTCCATCATCTTTGTCTTGATCTAGTTTTTTGACCTCATTTGCCATCACAGTGTCACGTTTGCTATTACTTGAATGCATTGTTTCGATATTTTTATTAGAAACAATAGTATATTCAGACATCATTCC
>JBKJYK010000302.1:0-6134 GCA_046715515.1 Candidatus Nitrosocosmicus sp. | reverse complement strand
TAAACAAAATGAGCAAACACAAAAGAAAAAAATAGGTTTATGGAATGGATCTGCTGTAGAGTTTTCCTTCCAGTGCTAGTTTGTACATTTCTGCCACATAGGGGTTCCTTGCCGGTGTTTCTGCACCCAGTTCCACCATACGGGCATACACCCTGACCACATAGGCCAACGCACCCATAAAGGCCACAACTACACCCATGTTAAACATCCAGTGGTTTGGCACGGAGAATATCTCCTCCACAAACCAAAAGTGCCACATCTCGTTGATACCGATTGTGAACATTGTTGCCAAGTAACCGATAATGGTTATTTTGAGCCCGGTGTTCATTGAGTTGTTTGGTCCCCTCAAGGCTGGAACTCTTCTGTCGTACATCGCAACAAATCCCCAACCTAACGGGAGGGCAATAAAGTGGCTGTACAACCACCAGTGGGCTGGTGTGAATGCGCTGTCCCTAATAGCTGTCTGGTGCAACGATCCATCAACGAAGTTGTCCACCTCGACTGATGCGGCAATTGAGCCTAACATTATAATCATTATGTATATCTTCTTTAGCCGTTGTATCTCTACTTCCTTTGGAATTAATGCTGGCATTTGGGCCATTTTTCTTCACCTATACTTCGTCACATTGCTATATAAACTGCATATTGCAACAATTGCAAATAAAAGATGACAAAGCAAGAAAATGTTATTGCATTTTGAGAATATGTTGCAATTTAATCAATAAACCAGGCAATTCTGGATATGTTATTGGATTTATCACTGGTGATTAGCATCATCGATAATATGAAATGGTGAGGGCGGGCGGGGGTTGTGTGGAAGACAAAAAGGCAAAGGCCGAATAAAAATAATCACGTGTTAGTCTTAGTTTCATTTTGAAAATGTGGGGTTAATCTTTTGGAAAGTTAATGCATGATTATCTGTATAAATGTTGGAAAATGTTTCAGACTTTGTTATTTTTATCACTGTATTGTTGTTGTTGGATGGCTGTTGGGTATTTGTATTATTTTTATTATTTATAGCCTGCTTTATTAACTCTATGGGATTTATAACTTTGTTTGGTTCGATTTCAAAGATGGCTGTGAGATTATTTTCAAGGTCATCCTTTAGCTGTTTACCTTGTTGTTCTAATGAAAAATTTATTTTTAAATAAAATGCCTCTTTATTTAAGTCACTTAATGTATTGACTGTGTGTAGCACATCTACATTAACCAAATCTCCTAATTCTTCTTTATTGACAATTATGGATTGAGCTTGGTTATTGAAAAAATTGTTTATCAGCTGACCATTGTCGGTATTTATTCTTATTAGTAATACTCCTTCAATGAATCTATTTTGCAAATTAGTTTCTCCTGCTATTGGGGATGGAAAGATTTTTGCACAATTTATGTTTGCAACACTTTCAGGTTGCAAATTTGTTATTTTAAAATTGTTCTGATTTTCCTGATTGATCTCTATTGCCTTCCAAATAATGGATACCGGAAATTTTTTCTTATTGAATATGGTAATATCTGAATCATAAATTCCGGGTCTTAATGGTCCTCTATCATCATTAATTGTACCGCAGTTGAATCTTGCATAGTATTCTACTGTTTGAAAATTAGAATTGTTGGTTTCACGTTGAGCCGCGGTTGAATGGGTGTATATATCTAATTTGTTTGAAACGGATTTTGTACCTAACAATAAAACTTGAAACGTGAATACAATTATAAAGAAAATAAAAACACAAGAATAATAGCGGTATTTCATATCTGTAGATATTTTTTTTCATTGATATAATTATTATGTTGTTTTAACAATAGTAATAAATAAGTGAAATTGTTTGCATAAGTCTACTTATGAATAGTATTATTTCCTTTTGTGTTTTTTTCATGCTTTTAATTACATCGTTTGTAAGCTATGTGTTAACTTTCAATACTGTTTTTGGAGATGGATTGTTCATGGAAGAACTAGTTGCTTCCTTGGGTGATCGTCAAGCAAATTTGTTAATAAAGATGTCTCCACCAGTGGTAACGACTGACTTGATTCAAAAACAGTCTCAAAAACCCGTAATAGACTTTAGGCTATATGATTCAAAAACTAATCAAACCTTCAAAGAAGTAACCTATTACATTACAATTGAGAAAAATGGTGAAAAATTGTTATCAGACTGGTTTTATGATCCGGATGGCAATCTTTCAATACAGATGCAACCAAGAAACACCAGTAAAATTACCGTTTCTGGAGATTTAGATCCTATTTTGAATGCTTATACCACTCAGGGCTCGGGTCCTGTAGTAGCTTCAGGCCCAATATTTCTTGAAGGTGGATTATACAATTTTATCGTAAGAATTGTCACTGTTGACTTTGTCAAAACAATTTTACCTGACGATCAACAGCCTGTATTTGATGGAGGGCTTAGTGTTGGCGCTTACCAAAATAAAACTTTGGACGTGAAAGACACACCTATTCCCATCGAAATACTTTCCTATTACGACAAAATAAATAATATAGCATATGTTCCCTCATCAAATGCACTTTCATTTGATATGCCCTTTAATTATGATATGAATAAACTAAATGATACAGACAATAATGTATATATCCATCAGGAAGTTTATGTGCCAAGACCAAGTGCTTTATCCTCCTCAGGCGGTTATGCTGGATTTGTTAATGGAAAAGATGTGACTTACAACCTGGTTGTGGATGGAAGTAATGAAACAAAAGATATAGTTCACTTTATGTTAACTAAACCACTCATTTTACAAATCGCTAGTCAATATAATCAAACATCGAATAATCCATCATCATCATCATCAATCATGAATTTTTCTCTCGTTCCTTCTGAAACCGGATCCAAGACCACTGAAGCTCCAATGGATCATACAACAATGATGATACCACCACAATAATTTTTTATTGTTTTTAATTAACGAATGTAAAAATATAACTCAAAAAGGCTATTTGGTTATATTGTGGCATTTTTTTATTCTCATACACAAATACATTTTAAATGTTTGCCGCTAAATAATAAAACATTTCTTACAGATACACCAGAACTAAATTAATAAAAATTGATTCGATACGCTATAATTATAATTCTTGTTTGCATTATAATTTCCTATTCATCCGTTTCGGTATATTCTAAAAATGATTTGGAATATTCAAAAATTAGTCTTGGAACGGACTCGTTTAATGTGAAAAATTACTTTACAAACACTGACTTACTATTAAATGATTCTGCAATGTCGATTGCTTCAGATCAAAACATTGGTATTGATAGATTGCCGGCAATAAATGGCTCTAATACCTTTTTTGCAAAGGGGTTGTTGTCTTCAGTTTTGTTTCCCAATTACAATATTCTAGAACGTAATGATATTAATGGGTCCTCCAATTTGTTTAACTTTAATAATTCTGAAAATTATGATGATGTGAAAACGTCATTATTTGAATTTCCAAAACTGATCTCTGGAGATTGGGCTTTAAACGTTACACAAGGTAATGTTACATTTTTTCACAGTCTTTTTAAACTAGTAACCTCTGATGGCCTTGAGAAACATTTTGTCGAATTAATTTATTTTCAAAATCAAAATACATCAGTTATTTTGAATCCTTATTCCAATACTGTAATTAATGGATATATCGACATAAAGATAGATGATCAGCTATTTGATTCTAATCTGCCTATAGAAATAAAACTAAATAAAATTAATACTATTGCACTATCTATGGATAATCAAAGCATTAGTGACTTTTTCTTTAACAATCAAATCCGGGGAATAGTTGATTCTTTTAGAAATTATGAGGGTGCTGAACTTTTGATTTTGGATAGTTAATCTTACTCACCCTCAGAAAATAAAACCATTGAATATTCAATTATTTAATATATCTGAATTTATTATAATATGTTATGGCAGATAAAAAAAGCTCTGACCGATTTAAAGACGAAGATATGGCTGCTGCTTCTGTATCGAATGAAGATCTAGAAATTTCAAACAATAATGCCGATTCTAAAATTATTCCTACTATTATTGATGATTTAGATATTCAGGATGTTCCCGGCATAGGCCCAACAACCGCAAAAAAACTTCGTGATGGGGGAATACTTACTGTTATGGATCTCGCAGTTGCCAGTTCAGAAGAGTTATCTGTGGAAATCAATTCTTCCAAAGAAAGTGCGGCGGCATTTATTATTGCTGCACAGCAGTTGTTGCGTGATTCTAACTTACTGGATAAAGAATTTATCACTGCTGACGTAGCACTTGAGAAAAGAAAATCTCTGTTACGTTGTACTACTGGTTCAAAAGCGTTAGATAAACTTCTTCTGGGTGGTATTGAAACTCAAGCTATTACAGAATTTTATGGTGAATTTGGTTCTGGGAAATCTCAAATCTGTCATACCCTTTGCGTTATGGCTCATCAGCCAGTTGAAATGGATGGTTTTGGAAGTGGCACAATTTATATTGATACAGAAGGTACTTTTAGACCTGAACGTGTTGATCAAATTGCTGCCTCACGAGGCCTCGATCCATCCAGCGTTTTAAAAAGTATTGCAGTTTGCAAAGTATATAATAGCTCCCACTTGGAATTGATTATAAAGGATTTAGGAAAATACATTACTGATTACAAAGCTCGTTTGGTTGTAATTGATAGTATAATATCTCTTCATAGAGCTGAATTTGCTGGAAGGGGTACATTAGCTGATAGGCAACAACGACTTAATACCATGTTACATAAGATAATTAGATTGGCCGAAATTTATAATATATCGGTCGTAATAACCAACCAAGTACAATCATCTCCTGATACTTTCTTTGGAGATCCAACAAAAGCTGCTGGTGGAAATGTTTTAGGCCATGCATCAACTTATAGAATTTATCTTCGAAAATCTGGTGAAAACAGAACTGCAAAAATGATAGATTCTCCTTATCATCCTTATTCGGATACAAAATTTACTGTAACTGAGAAAGGTGCTGACGATCTGGAAGAGGAAACGAGTTCAAAAAGGGGAAAATAAAAAGATATCTCATTTCCAATCATTAATTTTTATTTTATGTGTATAACATTTTTTGTTTAATTAAACATTGTTTTTGCCTTCTGTTACGGATTATGCATATATGAGTAACTACTTTAGTTTTAGATAGGAAAAAACAATACTCGTAAATCTATATAATTTGCAATAATCTTGTAGAATAAGAATAAGTGTTAAAGAAATAAATAAATGAAAGTGATAAAAAATAAAGAAAAATCGTTCAATTTTTGAAATTACTATTAATTTAGTTAGATAAACGATATGGTATTTCTAATAGTAACTATATTGAAGATATGTTAATATCGCAATGAAATCACAGCCATCATCCTTGTTATCTAATAATAATACCAATACTGTTGTTATCCGCGGTGGTGGACGATACCTTTCAAGGTACTTAAATCATCCTGCCTATACCCTGTTTATACCATCATTAAAGAGCCCGTCAACAATGAACAATTACTCGCTTAACCTTGCCAAATTTTTAAAAACAAAAACTAACCGTGACCTAACACTCGATCAGGTTTTAGCCAAAAACGCGTAAACAATAGAGATGGAAGTTATCCACCATTTGATTAAATTGAAAAATGAGGATAAACTATCATCATCCTCATCTCGCATATTCTTATCCGCCATAATGCATTTTTTTCTATAAATGATGTGGTGAAAACCTCAAAAGTCAAACCCGCGATTCCATAGATTACATTTTAGTTACAATGTTTTTGTTTCGCATATGTACTTCTATACACAAAGTAGATGTAATAGAAAGGTCTTTCTTTTACATGGAATTTGATTTAATCAAATATCTCATGTAACCTATAAAGCGTGTATGTCATTATCCGGGTATTAGCTGATTATCTGACTACTATGATTTGTAATTGATTAAATAAAATACTTAAAGCTGTTTTAAATTAAATGGATTTTTCCTGCACAAGGAGTTGGCGATGAAGGCTTAACCGATACCGTTATGGTTGCTCTATCCGATTCACTTTTTAATCAATTCTCATTTGTAACATCCGATTCAAAAACAACATATTCTTGCACTAGGGATTCAGGAGAAGTAAATGCCGTGTATACATACCTTCAAAAAACCGTAATGAACAAAAGATATTCTTATGTATTTAACGA
>JBKJYK010000301.1:0-2616 GCA_046715515.1 Candidatus Nitrosocosmicus sp. | reverse complement strand
ACCAAGTTCAGAAACACTCAACAAGGCAAAAAACAAAGTAAAGGACGCCCTCACATAAATTAATTTTTTTTTTATCTTTGCCAATTCATATATATACTTTTTTTATACCTGAGGCGATTTATCTATTGTTAATATTGATTGGAATCGAATAAAAAGACATATATAACATTTGCTTAATCCGCATCCAGCCCATTCCTATTTCAGTGACACGATTCAACACGTATTTTTTTTTGATTTTACGTTATTGGCCTTTATGATATACTGTGAAACAATTCAGAGTTAATCACACATCTTTTAAATTTAATACGAATCTTCAAACAATAAATCATGAGTATAATACTTTAATGTAAAGTGGTGCTTACAACAACTAGGATAAACGAAAAAGTTAGAGAACACAATAAATTTAGAGCCAGTCTCATGAAAATTTATTTACTGCTTATCCATACCAATACTGACAAACCGATTGTTTGAGCTAGGTTAATAATAAACAGATATGGTGCAGCAGAGTCTACGATGTTTTTTATTGCAGGCCCAGCAGAATACAGGTTGAACCAAAATACTACAATTACAATGTTTTGAACCATAAAAGATGATGCCACAGTTATCAAACCATACGTAAAATACGATTTAATTAATCTTGCATTTTGAGCGTAAATTACTATTATTGCTCCTAATAATCCAATGTTAAGTATAGCTGCAATAGCTGCTGCAATCATGAAATCCATTTGCTTGTTAAATAATCTTGTACCGCTTGTTTAATTTACTTTTTCCCAATTCTGTCCATGATTTCATTTAAAACAAAATAATTCTTTTCCATGTTGGGTGAAGTAAAATATGTGGCACCGTAAGAGTCCTCATTTTCGGTGATGATTAATCAGTTTTTTCTTAACACATCAAGATGATGAGTGATGGTTTTATAGTCCAGTTTTAATTGAGTTGAGATTTGGTTGGCATTTGTCGGATTCTCCATTAAAACATGTAGTATTTTTGCCCTGTTTACTCCGCCTCTGGTACTGCAAATTAGGTGCCATAACAGTCTTTTAAATACCGGATCTATGGGTTTGCTTTTTTGAACATCATATTTTTTATTTTCGTTATTGTCTTTATTGTCCTCAGGGTTTCCAATCCCATCTTTGCCTTTCTTGTTATTGGAATTAGAATCTGATGAGCTCACCTTTTTGAACAATATTGTCTATATAACAAGAGATAAAAGGTTATTCAAAAAACTGATAAAAAGTTGTTTGTTATATGAGGGGTAATGGAGAGAACGCAAAACTTTCACAAATTGAATTTATTATACAAACGACCCATATAGCCAACTTCAAGACCGAGAAAAACAACAATCTGGCCCGCTAATGAACAAAATTCAATTCGAGTCACAGGATCTATGCAAGGCATTAGACTGTTTTGCAGAAAATAATGGGATTATGAATACTTAAATTTATACATTATTTGTAATTTTCTAAATCAAAAAAATGGATTGAATATAGAGATTGAAAATATCCGAAAAGGCCTATTGAAAGTGAAAGTAACAGGGCTGTTGTATGGAGAATTAGAAAAAATAATGGAAGGATTTTG
The DNA here is from genome assembly GCA_046715515.1 of Candidatus Nitrosocosmicus sp. Lineage (GTDB taxonomy): Archaea > Thermoproteota > Nitrososphaeria > Nitrososphaerales > Nitrososphaeraceae > Nitrosocosmicus. The sequence goes on along the minus strand of JBKJYK010000301.1, from coordinate 1,038 downwards.
GTTTTATAGTATTTGTGAAAATGTGTAATTTACATAAGCAAATAAAAAATGATAAATTAATTTAGTGGTATCATAAAATACTATTAACAAAAGAAAAAAATAATATAAACCATACACGACTAATTATAGTTCGCCAATCCATTCTTAAGAATTGTTTATCAATGTGTTTATCTAATGAACTATAAAATGAATTATGCATTTCTACTTCTTGCAGTAGCCATAGGTTTACTTTTACTTTCTCTCATTATTCCATGGCTGGTAACCAATATTTTTGGTCAGAGGGTCTATACGTTACCAAATTTTATAACTTCGTTATTGAATTACCAGAAAACAGAAGAAAATACCATTACTAGTAATAATTCTTCCAAACTTCGAGCAGATCCTATTTTAACTGATTTATCGAATGTATATACAAACTCTTCATTTGCACTTTTTTTTAGTATGATTGCATATCCAATCTCGATTATTATTTTGATTGGTTCAACTATAGTTGCCGGATTGGGAAAAATTAAGAAAGGTAAGTCCATAAAATTTGATAGATGGTCAAAGATTACATTAATCGCTGGAATTTTGGTTGTAGTTGCATCAGTATCATGGATTTATTCAATACAGTCTTTTAAAACTCAGTTTAGTGAACATGCTGAAATCGCAGGTGGAATTATAGGCGAAGAGTGGAAGGGAAACGCATCTGTTATAATAGACCGCATGATAGTAATGGGGTTTGGGCCATTTGTTGGTATTATTTCTGGAATAATTAGTATATTTGGTTATTTTGTTGAAAAAACTTATCGAGATCAAGGTTAGAAAAAAATAGACTAACAACATTCCATCCATAAAAACAAGAAAATATTAAAGTTATTTTATTTATTTAAAAATATTTTTTCTAAAAAAAAATGCGGCATTAATGCATATTGATTAACGGCATATACAAAAAAATAGAGGTTATGATATTAATTGCCTACTTCCCATTCTTTTTCCAAGTCGTCATTCTCATCTTGACCCAGAGCGAATGGACTATCTACTGAGAATACATATGGT
>JBKJYK010000300.1:0-10569 GCA_046715515.1 Candidatus Nitrosocosmicus sp. | reverse complement strand
TCAATCCTTGCCTATTGATCCTACAGGCCGAATAGAATCAAATTTGGACAACAGGCTCGACTCGAGGGCACTTGACTTAAGGAATCCTAAAATCTCCAAAATTTTTGTCCTCCGCTCTCAACTTTTGAAAATAATTCGGGATTTTTTTATTATAGGGGGTTTTATAGAGGTTAATACCCCAAAAATTATAGGAAGTGCCAGTGAAGGGGGCTCAAACCTTTTTTCTTTTGAATATTTTAAAAGGAAAGGGTATTTAGCTCAGAGTCCTCAGTTATATAAGGAACAGCTCATACTTTCACTTGACAGGGTTTTTGAAATAGCTCCTTATTTTAGAGCTGAAAATTCCCATACTGTAAGACATCTTAATGAATTCTTAAGTGTGGATATAGAAGCTGCATACCTTGATTATATTGATATTATGGATATAATAGAAGATTTGGTAAAACTGACTTTAAAGCATACGATTGAATCTGGTTATCACGCAGATTTGCCTGATTCAGAATGTAAATCATTTTTAGATGTTGTTAGTTCTCCTTTCCCCCGTTTAAGTTACGAACAATGCCTGAAAGATCTTGGTGAGATGGATGAAAAAATAAATTTTGGAGATGATCTTCTGGACTCTTCGTTACGAAAACTAGGTGAAAAATACAACAGTTTCTACTTTATTACCAATTGGCCTCTTAATCTGAAACCCTTCTATATACATGAGAATGATGAAAACCCTTTGTTGTCAAAATCTTTCGATCTACAGTATGGATACCTTGAATTAGTATCTGGCGGAACAAGGCAGCATGATGTAACCAAGCTCAAATATAGGTTACATAACCAAGGTTTATCTATTGATAGTTTTACAAATCATTTAAAAACTTTTGAGTGGGGAATGCCACCTCATTCTGGATGTGGTTTAGGTTTTGATAGATTAATGATGGTTTTATCTAATCTACCTAATATTAGAGAGGTGGTTTTATATCCTAGAGACACATCCCGAATTAGTCCTTAACTATTAATCCAATCTCCTTTACTCCCTCATTACCATCATGTATAAAACATTTTGTTTTTTGAATCGTGGTTGAATGAATAATCCAGGGAATGGGATTTACTTCCATGTAGTTGACGTCTGTTTTTGAGGGTATGGGCGTAGAGGGATGAGTGTGAAATAATCCAACAACCGCTAATTTGTTTGATTCTGTCTTCTTATAGGCTGCGAAAAGTTTTTCTTCATTTATTGTAAATCTGATTTCCGATTTATCATCATTATCCATAGGCAATACATCCAAAACGTTATATTGGTTCTTGTTTTTTTTACCAATTAAAATTGCACATGTTTCCAAAGGTTTTGTTTGAAGAGGGAGATTGGTTAAAAAAGCCAAATGAGTTTTTTTTATAGTTACAATCTCCTTTACTCCTTCTTTTCCTTCTGATGTGTTGTTCCCCAAGTTCAGTTTATTTATTATCTTATCCTTTATATTTTAAAATTTTAATTAAAGATACCTCCTACGATTGTTCAATTTTTATTGGAACATGTCAAATACGATAAATTACAATTACAATTTTGGTAAATATGACAGAACCATAATAAGCATCCCAGATGGTGACTAACTCATGTTCTATTTTTACCTTCTCTAATACATTCAATACAACAAAGTGAATAAGATTGCCCATGATTTTTTCTGTATTTATTTGTACAGTTTTTACACTGATCAAATGGACAATAATCACACTTTCGCAATTCATTGTTGCATATTGATTGATTGCATATCCTACATGAGTTAAAATGCTCATTACAGACAGTATTGTTACATTGTTGACATCTTCTTATTTCTTTACCCCTTGTGTTGCTTATGTTTTTCTCACATACGATGCATATTTTTTTTGCAGATGGCATAATTCCCTCTTCCCTCCTTGTTATTCAATATCGTAAACAAGCTTGTATGGTTCTATCGAATATTTTAAAATTCACAATTTCAAAAATGAAAAAACAATTATCAATGGCTGGATTCGCGACAGTAAAGGTAAACTACTCAAAAAAAGATCCCTGCCGCTATTAAATGATCATACCGTACCTTGAAGACAAGATGATGAGGATATAAAATCTCTTATCTGATCATGTCACACTCCAAGACACAGTATGTTATCTTGTAATATCAATCAAGTTTTTTATTACATATTTATCTTGAGAATTTTAAATATATTGATAAATGATAACAACAAATGATTATGGAAAAAAAGATATTACTTTGGATTATTCCTTTGATAGCTTTAATTTTAATAGTTAATGTTAATTATTCTTTTGCAGCTAAAAATGATCAATTAGATGATGATGTTTATAATAAAGAGATAAAACAGGATAATGTTGAAAATGGTGAGTGCAGCTCCCAACTCGAATGCAACAATCCATCGCTTGAACAATTAAATAATCAGGATAATCAATGCGAAGGAAATGCCAAATGCACAAACGAATCTTTTTCTAATATATTGATTTGTCAGGATAATGCGTTATGCCTATTTCAATATGAGGGACCTTTTGAGTTATTAAATCCCTACTGATTTCAGAATCAAAATGTGGGTTCACTTATCATTTATAGGTTTATTTCGTGGAAACATGTTTTCATAGGGCTCTAAAATACTTTTACAGAACTTAATGCCCTCTGGTGTTGATTTATACATCGTTACGACCCTTTTTCCATTTGTAACTCCTTTTTTTTGTATTAGCCCATTTTTTTCCAAATCATCGATAATGGGTTTATGCTTTTTTAAATTTAACCCACAAAAACTAAATAATGCTGTCTGATTCATCTCATTATACTCCACTAATTTTAATATGATGTCTTTTATAATGTAAATCCTGTCCCTATAGATATTTGTAGATGATGCCGAAATATTATCGGTCATAGTGGGAGGATTAACATCATCTAAACCAGGCATTAATAATATTTGTAGCCTCTTCTCTAAAATATATTTTATAATTGTGCGACATATTGTGAAAGCTGGAAATAACAAATCAGCTATGACAATAACTATAAAAGTTTAAAGAATTTGATTTATTTTATATATCTATGATTGTACAGCAATTAATCTGTGATGAGTGTAAAATAGTATTGTTAGAAAAGGATACCAAATATTTACATGATGAAAAGTTTCCAATAACAGAGGAAGAAGCAAAAATGATTGATAAGGATCATAGGGGTCACCAATGCCATATAGAAGTAGTTGAAAAACTATCGTGAGTTTAGATAACATTGAATATCTTTTGCCTCACAAATATATGATAATTATATATATAATTGTAAATAAGAAATAAAAGAACCATTAAGGTGAAATATAATCAAATGGTACTCTTTAACTAAATACTAACTGAGGACAATCTATTTGATTTACAAAGATAAGAATGTATATTTGTGGTTTTCTGAACAAAAGTAATCAATTTTTGTTACGCCCATATTTGAGTCGCCGTTAACATGGGGCCATGAATCTTTGCTAGTTATTTCTATTCCGCAGTATGCGCATGTTATTATCTCTTCACTCATGAAAGAACATTGCATGATAAAATAATTAACTATTTACTTTTAAAATAATAAAAAAGGAATTTATGTAAGATAAAGAAAATATCAAATATTGTCTTTTTTTGGTAATGCATCGGGAAACAACAGCAAAAGTAAAAATCGAGAGAAGTATAAGGAACTTACGCTCGCAATAAAACAAATAGTGTTAGAGAGATCAAAAAATAGATGTCAAAACTGTTCAAAAAAATTATCGGGATCAACACAACCTCAATTTTACTATGTTAATGGATCCAAAAAAGACAACCGGCCAGAAAATTTACGTGCCCTTTGTTCTGAGTGTTATGAAGATAGATCGCCAAAAAATAAAAACAACCTTTTCTCATCAATCAAAAAAATGCTTTCCAAAAAATAAAAAAGATAATGCCTCTTAAATCTGATATTCAAAGCAAATTAGTTTTTACTGTATTGCAAGTTTTCCCACCATGAATGGATGTAGGGTACAAAAGTATTCGTACTCTGGGTCTGTTAATGTGGATGTATCTAAAACATATTTTTGATTGTTTAGTATTATGGCTGAATCGAAGGATTCGCCATTATCTTTGGAGCTTGTGACCGTATGAGGGGCATTGTCAAGGTTGGTCCATTCTATCGCATCACCTTTTTTCACAGTGATAAGTGCAGGGTCATATGCCGGGTTTCCAGGGCCCGAGGCACCTGCAGGTATTGAGGCAGGAAAAACTGTAGAATTGACAACTTTTGGAATAGTCTCACCTGCGGGTTCTCCTGTCTCTTTTTCTGAACCAGCACTTACGCTACCCCCAATCCAGGTTGTGGAGATTATGGCCGCTGAGCCAATGACCATCAGGGATACACATGCAATTATTACTTTGTTTAAAAATTGGTATTTTTTGAAAGATGCAATAATGATTATTAAAGAAGGAATGCTTATAGTACTTATAATGGCAATGTATGAGAGTATAGACGGAACTCTTGTGCTTAATTGAATAGCTCCAATTAGTCCAGCACTTATCAATATAGTTAAAATAACCGCGGCGGATGTTTTTGCTTTTTTTGAACGAGGAAACCCATCCTTAAACAGTCCTCCACTTAACATAATTAAACCAAAAAACATGCACAAAAGTGAAACAGCATGCATCCCATCCATAAAGGTTTTAGCTAAGCCGGATAAAGAAATTGTCACTCCAATAGCGCCAACAGATGTCAAGCCAGCTCCAGGTAAGAGCAAGTCCCAATCCGTCATGAATATACAAATTAAATGGATATCGAGTATAATTAATAGTTTCTTTATTTTATATGTTCTAAATATCCTAGGTTTGAATGAGTGTTATTGAAACACTCTGGTTAACTAATTGATTGGGTTTAGGTTATTTGCTATTGAGCAATTTAATATTGGACTTGTTTATCCTTGTTTTCTTTGATGTTTTTATTATGTATTTTCTGTATTGGTCCCCATTTTGAAGGAAAGGTATGAAGAGAGCATTTTAACACCTTGACTAATAAAGAAAATCATATGGGTAGACCAGCGAAAGGAATACCCTGTTCAGGCAACATTGATGTCCTTGTCTCTATAGTGATGAATAATGTCAATACAGCAAACCCGAATTTTCTCTTCCATTTTCTATTTTGCCCCATAAAGTCCAGTGTTCTCAATATACATAAATATAAAAATATATGTATTGCATATCTTAACTGTAATGATAAAAAGTCAAAGAAATTGTTGGATCTAAAAGATATTGATGTAATTTCTGATGCAAAAGAAATAATGGCACTGTTTCCAGCTGTTAGTTCTGTACTTCCTTCTTGCAGGTTATCTTTACTACAACAGTTGATGTCAACAATGGAGAGGAGCATCAAAAGCAATATGGATTATGATGGTGTTGGCAGCCCTATAAAGATAAGACTAATAATTCCATTTGATAACGCAATGGATGAAATTATACAAAAATTTAGACACAATAACAATATTTTGGTAAATTATGTTGATGAATTACAAGATCATTCTATTGACGGACTTATATTATTAATAATAGATAAGAAAATTTCTATAGTTATTGGAGTAAGTGAGCAAGATAATGACAACAATAACAACTATGGAGATAAAAACAACGATGCTTTAAACCCTGGGTTGACTTTCTTGTACAATAAGCTTGATAACAACGTGAGTAAATCCATTGTATTTTCCCATATAACTGCATTTGAAATTATTTGGAATCAGGCAGAAACCAAAAAAAAAATTGAAAATACCGATAAGGTAAAAGAAGATTTTATAAATATTTGTGCCCATGAATTGAGGAGTCCAATTCAACCAATACTTGGACTATCCATACTTGTTAAAAATAAGATATCTGATTCTAATCAGCGTGAAATGCTTGATGTAATTATCAGAAATGCAAAAAGGCTTAAGAGATTGGCAGATGATTTGCTTGAGGTAACAAAAATTGAAAGTAATTCAATAAAATTAGATAAGGAAAAATTCAACTTAAATGATCTTTTAACTGATGTGTTATTTGATTACACAAATAAAATTTTAAGGGACAGTTTAAATGATGATTATACATTTAATATCGCAAAATCTATTCCTCACGATATTGTATTTTTTGTAGATGCTGATAAGGATAGGTTAGTTCAGGTAATCTCTAATATTTTAAATAATGCTGTTAGAGCAACCGAAGATGCCATAAATAATGAAAACCTTGAGAGCGGAACTATACAATTTTCCTTAACTCAAAATACGGTAAAAGACATCCAAATCAGCGTTAAAGATATGGGTCCAGGTATAGATGCACAAATACTGTCAAAATTATTTACCAAATTCATAACAAAGTCTGGCAGGGGTATTGGCCTGGGATTGTTTATAGCAAAAAGCATCATTGAAGCTCATGGCGGTAGGATTTGGGCTGAAAACAATAAGGGGGAAAAAGGTGCAACTTTTTACTTTACATTGCCGATTCTAATGCAATCTCAAAAGAACAATGAACTAAAAAAAATCCTTGTAGTGGACGATACTCCAACTTTTGCATTATCTTTAAAAAATACTTTTGAGAATGACAACAAATACCTGGTTGATATATACAGCAATCCCACGACGATGTTGCAAAAATTCGTTTCTGGATACTATGATTTTGTGATGCTTGATATTGAAATGCCTGAAATAAATGGATTTGATTTAAGTCAGCAGTTAAGAAAAAAAGATGATGGGGTTCAAGTTATTTTCATGACCTCTGGGGGAACAAATTATGAACCTCTTAGAGAGTTATATGGGATATCAGAAAAGAATCATTTCATCAAAAAAACTTTAGGTGCCGAAAAAATTCTAAAGCAATTAAATGCTTTAGTTGAAGAAAATAGGAATAATCGAACATGAAAGTGAGAGATGTTATTTTTTATATTACATCCTATCAGATTAAGTGTGTATTTCGCATAGATGACATATAGTATTGCATTTCATTCATATAAAGGGGGAACTGGAAAGACAACCATAGCCTCAAACCTGTCTGCCTTTTTGGCAAAAGAGGGCCATAGTGTATGTCTTTTAGATTTGGATATTTATGCTCCTAGTTTACAAACCTATTTTGAAATAACGCCAAAAAAATGGATAAATGATTATTTATATGGTGATGCAAAATTCAATGACGTAATTACTGACATTTCCTCGCTGATATTAAAAGATGAGGATGGCACTACACCGTTATCAAATGGAAAATTATTTGTAGGGCTGTGTGCATCCAAGAAAGAGGATTTTATCAAACTTGAGGGGGGCAGCAGTGATTTTAGAAAACAATTGTTTCACAAGTTGATAATGTTTAGGGAAAAATTAATCGAGACTTATGATCCCGACTATATAGTAATCGATACCAGTCCTGGTGTAAGATATTGGTCTTTAAATGCATTAGCTCTTGCTGATGTGTTTTTCCTTACATTGAAGATGGGTGACATAGATATCGAGGGAACCAAAAAGATGGTTAATGAAATCTACCATTCATTCACCTCCTACGGTTCCAAATCCTTTCTCATTTGGAACAAAGTAGCTGGTTATTGTATGCCTTCTATAGACAAAAAGGAAAATAAAGAGAATAGTTATTTAAAACAAAATAATGTGAATATCATCAGCAGAAACAACAAAAGGGATAGTCCTTTGTCTTTGTTATCTGAGGATAATAGACAACAACAGCAACAACGGCAACATCAGGAATTACAAGCAGAATATCAGAAAAAAGAACAAATAGATACGGAAGATAAACTTTCCAAGGAAGTTGGAATGAAAGTTATTTCTACAATCCCATGCTATTGCGATATTCAATTTAGTAAAAAAGAGTTTTTGACGGCAGTGCAAATTCTTCATCCTTTCTCAGAACGTATAGAATCTTTGGCTCAGCTAATGCAACAAGAGTTACAAGATAAGGATTCTGAATGATTGTTTTTTGTTCTTAAAATGTTTTTAAGGATTTTTTGAATGGGTACTTTGATTCAGAAAATAACAAACTGCTGTTTAATGATTTTGTGACAAACCACCACCATTTGGATACTATATTTTTTGTAATTCTATTAACCTACCGTTTTATCACCTGGTATCGATAGTCCAGCTAACCAAGTTGGCCTATCGCCTATTTTATTTAGTTTTTTGCCTTTGCGATTTTGTCCTTTGATGTTCTACGACCCCCTTTCAAATCACTTGGACATTGATTTGCAAATATGATCTTTGAGATTTTCGAAATAATTTATTACATTTATAATTATTTATATTATATTAACATGGATTTTAGTTGTGGCTATAGAAATTGGTCAAATTTTGCAAGATTTCGCGATTATAATGGTAATCGCATCGGTTATGGCAATAATTTCTTATAAACTCAAACAGCCATTAATTCTAGGATATATAGGCGCAGGTATAATAATTGGACCTAACACTCCTCCATTCAGCCTCATAAGCAACACTGATGTTTTAAATCTCTTTGCAGAGATGGGGATAATTTTGTTGTTATTTACTGTCGGAATGGAATTTCCAATACAAAAGCTAAAAAGTATTGGCAAGAAAGCCACTATAATTACGGTAGTTGAGCAAATAGGAACATTGATTGCAGGTTATTTTGTAGGACAGGCTTTGGGATTTTCATTTTATGATAGCCTATTCATGGCTGTAGCATTATCAGTATCAAGCACTGTAATTATAATGAAAATATTGGAAGAATTGAAGGTACTGAGAGAAGAATCTTCCTACCTTACTCTGGGTATCTTGATAATAGAGGATATTGTTATATTGTCCATATTTGCCCTTCTGCAATCAGTGAGTGTTACCGGTATGATATCGTTCACAGAAATTGTGGTACCAATAGGTTTAACAGTAGCCTTTATTGCAGGAGTTTTAATAATTGGATCTAGAGTTATACCACGATTAGTGGATTTTATAGCAAGAACCAACCAAAGTGACGTTTTGGTGGTTGCTGTTTTAGGTTTGGCTTTTGGATTTGCATACATTTCAAATCTGTTGGGAATATCTGTTGCTATCGGAGCCTTTTTTGCGGGTGTGCTAATTGCTGAATCCAAATCTCATGCTGTAACAAGCATATTGACAACTCCAATAAGAGATATGTTTGTTGCTTTGTTTTTCGTATCAGTTGGTGCATTGATGGATGTAAAATTAATACCTGTATTTATCATTCCGTCATTATTGTTAGTTGGTGTTACATCTATGGCAAAATTACTCATAGTTTATACATTCTCTAGATATCAAGGCTTTAGTAAAACTACTGCGTTTGAAACGGGTGTAAGTCTTTCTTCCTCTAGAGGTGGGGAAATGTCTTTAATTGTGGCAAAAGGGGGAATAGATATAGGGGTTGTTAGTCCTTTTATTTTACCTATAGTAGGCACAATAACTATAATCTCCACATTTCTTTCCCCATATTTAATCAAATTGGGTTGGAAACTGGCAGACAGATTCAAAGAAAATACATCAGATCAAGCAAAAGGAACTAATACTGACTGAAACCATTTAAAGCAACTTCGGTCTATTGTTTATTTCTGGCTACAATGCTGGGAATCAAAATATCGCAATTAAGTTATATCTCTTTTCATTAATTTGAGAGTCTAACTGTTTCGTTATCTCAGTAAACTTTTATAATTAAAGCATAACCGCTGCCAACATTATAATGCTATGCCAAGGTCAAGTACAAAAGTTATATAAAAAAACGTTGTTACAATGTGACCCAGATCTTAAAACAAAAATTATTGCGTGTTTTTACATATGGGAAGATCCCTTGGTAAATAACTTCCGTTTAAATGCTTTAATATGACTATATCAGTTTTGGAATCATCTTGAAGGTGGGTATTTCACTGCCACAGGCAGGTTTGCAGGCAACAAGGGAAAATGTGCTTCATATGGCAAAAATGGCTGAAAGTGAAGGGATTGATTCTCTTTTGGTATTTGAAAGGCTTCTTTGGCCAACCAATCCCCAAACTCCTTACGCAGCAACACCTGATGGAAGTCTTCCTGAAGAATAACAAATAATGCTAGATCCATTAGAGACACTGACATTTGTGACTGCAAATACCAATAAAATCTCACTTGGCACATCAGTTATAGATATGCTGTTTCATAACCCTGTGGTTTTAGCTAGGAGATTTGCTTCATTAGATATTTTTTCACAAGGAAGAAGCATTGCAGGATTTGGAATTGCTTGGTTCAAAGATGAATTCCAGGTTTTTAATGTGCCATTTAGCAACAAGGGAAAGAGAGCGGATGAATATGTGAGGGTGTTAAAAAAGATATGGACCGAAGAAAATGTAGAATTTAAAGGATAGTACTATAGCATCGAAATCAAAGATAGGGCCAAAACAGGTACAAAAACCACATATCCCCATCTACCTTGGAGGTTTCAGTCCCAATGCGTTAAGAAGAATTGTTGAAAATGATTTAAATGGTTGGCTTTGTATTATTGGCGGTATAGCACCGTTTGGTTATGTTCAAAGTGTTATAAACAACTTCAGAAATGAAGCAACCACATCTAATAAAAATCCCACTAATTATAAAATCATTCTCCTAGCTTAT
>JBKJYK010000299.1:0-3955 GCA_046715515.1 Candidatus Nitrosocosmicus sp. | reverse complement strand
TAACCCATTTACTGCACCGTATGATTTACAGGCTGCGACTGTAAATATACAAGGTAACCAAAAAGATGTGCAACCTGCAGATACCCTTCCAACAGGCTTAATTCCAAAGAGAGACCTGAGTGATGCGAACATAACTAACTATCGAGTCCTTAATTTTTCATCAAACGATAGAGATTGGATTTACACGATTAACAACAAGACGTTTGACCCTGACAGAATAGACTTCAAAGTCAAACTTGGAACTGTAGAGGAGTGGAAGTTGGTAAACCTTGATAAAATCTCTTCTGGCAACCTTCATCCATTTCATATCCATGTAAATGACTTTCAGGTAATGTCAGTTAACGGAAAACCATATGACGCTCACGGAAAACAAGATTTAGTTATGCTTCCAACTGAAGGTGAAGTGGTCATTAGGATACCGTTTGATGATTTTGTGGGGAAAGCCGTATTTCACTGCCATCTGATGTTCCATGGGGACTTTGGCATGATGGGTAACTTTGAGATCGTTAAATAGGTGATGATGTTGTTGAAAATTAGTAGCATGTTTGATACAATTATGCCCCAAAAAAGAAAAGCAGTGGCTTTGTTCGTTGTGCTAGCCTTTGCCGTAGCCGGACTCACAGCATCACCAATAGCATTTGCAGCACAACATGAGAACATGACCATGACGATGGATGAGAATATGAGCTCAATGGGCAATATGACAGGCGGCAACGCAACATCAATGACAGAAAACATGACAGAAACAGAAAGCATGAATACCACAGTAACCTCCCTTTCAGATTCGCCTGTGGTAGCTCAAGGCCCCGGAAATGTTTCAGATCCTTCTGTGCTAGCGCAATTATCTGGCTTGGACCGACATCCCCATTTAACACCCGGAAATGTTTCAGATCCGTCTGTGGTAGCGCAAGGTCAAGGAAACAACCCACTGGATTGTTTTAAGTCAAACGTTACAATAGATATCTGTCCTATGCACTCTCATTTCAAAGGACTCGAAAATAACTCCACGGATTGTTTCGAGATAGTTGGAGAGGCGAAGGTAAGCACTGGCGAAGTTGGAAATTGGACTGGAAGTGTGCAGAGCTTTTTCTCCTTACTACCTGCGAACAACCAAATAACAACAATAAATGTAAATCTAGCTGGAGGTAGCGGTCCAATAACTGATATGCAGGGGGTATGGAATTTAATGGAAAATGGAAACATGACTGCAAACGACAGACAACAAGTATTGGACGAAGTTAATAGCCTCTTGGCAGCCGCCAAACCTGGGTTTACCCAGGCACAACTGGATGCGCTAACTTTCTGTATCATCAGTGAAGCCAATGCTTTGGGCCCTACACCTAACTATTAGGCCAGACGCCTCTTTAGGGAAGGCAATTGCCTAATACCACTTTTTTCTATTCATTTTGAAAGTCTCCTACCACTGGTTGTACGATAACCCTCTCGGTTGTGAGTTGAGCTGTCACAATAAACGAAATTAGGCGAAAGACACACCTATGCATCTTCTTAAACCCTAAACGGTATGCAGCGACATGCTCAAAAAAAACATTGCTAGTTATTTAAATTGAAAACTTTATTTTCAAAAAGGGGAAAAATTGTTCTGTGTAAATTATCCAAATGATATGGAATAATACTTCCATCTTTCATCACTGAATAATGTGGCGGAGGCCGCTAGCCGTATTGCTTGTTCTCTTGACGATCCTATAGAGTATTGTTCATCGCTGACCTTTTCCATTCTTTAGGCGACCGTGCCGTTAATCTGCTTCTCAATGGCGATATAGATCATTGCAGTGGTTGGGTGACATCATACCAATGCCTTTCACCAAGCGCAGTCAAACAACTTCGTTCGAACAAATGTCCTCGACCTGAGCACCCACCCCAGTGCTGTGCTAGGCAACAACCAGCCGTTACGATTAATGTTCTGGCCAAGCGGATGGGTGTGCCATGCGATACATGCGCCAGGCTTAAACATGGCAATGGCACTGGCAATGACCATCCGCCGTGAATCATTTGCCTGGAGTAGTGAGTCGATGTGCATAGTGTCTGTCAAATCTTTTGCTGCACTTTGTAAGTAGGCTATGAGCTGATTTGTTTGATGTTCATTTTTTACAATAACTCTTTCAGGGCGCCATATCAATGGAGAAGCGATACTTTACATCCGCACAAGACAATCTCTCGTAAGCCTCGCTGACCTTCTGGATTGATATGATTTCTACGTCCAAGGTGTTGTTATGTTTAACACAAAAGTCAAGCGTCTCCTGCGTTTTGGCAATACCACCGATAAGTGGACCCGAGAGAGTGCAATGCTTAAACAGTAAGCCGTTCGTGTTGTTTACAGATATATGCTTGTTGTATGATATGTACAATAATATCATTTTGTTATTATGTCATGTGGCAAAAACACAGGCTATGTCTCTTGAGACATTGGACCTGTAATAATCAACCTAAGTATATCTATCGCTGAAACCTTTATAAATAAAAAAGTGTTGTATCCAACGCAAAACCCATCCTCAGTGCGACATAGTCTAAAAATGATGACTGTATTGGCTATATGATGGCATCCCCGATTATTATGGATTAGGCATGGCCACCATGTCCAGGTCTCCAAACCAGGTAGGCCTTTGGAAGTTGGGGGTTGAGATATGCTCAACCTAGTGGGGGCAACACAAGTACGTATCGAGGTTAAGCCTGTGGTATATACCACAGTGACTCTTTTGCCAAAGAATGGTTATCGCCATGCATCCATTTTCTAAGGCTTCCGGGCCATGAGGTTGCGTGCATTATGAGCATAACTGGAAGGTGTAACGGGATGGAGGCCAGGACAAAGGGTAGCCGTCAGGGCTGGCGTGGTGGTGGTAGTGATGGAGGACATTGCGTCCATTGCGATTCTCATGCCGTTGGGAAGGAGGGGGTGATTGTTGTATGTGTTAACGCTTAAGTTCAGGCATTTTCTATTTTGGCGTCTATGCTGACTATGGGATATGGCCACCACTGCGGCAAAGGGCTTTTCCAAACAATCCTCTGAGGCAACAGATGTGAGGCCTATGATGCTCACAGGAATTACTACACCCTTACAATGCCATCAGAAACAACGGCGGCACACGGGCAGGCTATGTTGCCTCAATACCTGGGAAGGGTCGACTTGGTGACTTCGATGTTTAGTTCGCAAGCAAGATGGGTTTTGCCAATTCCATACTAATTACAGAACGTATTCCTGGAGCTTGGCTTGTTCAGGTTAATGGGGACGGACATGGATTCATGTATCATTATCCAGAACAATTCAGCAACATAGTTGAAACCTTCCTGGAAAATAAAAATACCCCATAATTAGGTGAAAATATGATCCGACCGGGATTTTCAAGGGAATTCGATGAAATGGCCTATATGTTTTGATGGAAAATACGTTCGTTAAGATCAATAAAATAAGAGTAATAACTTGGTGGATTAATTTACTAATGAATCAAATAGAGTATTGGTTCAACAGTTTTTTGTTGAGAAATAGTAAAATGAGGTAAAGAGTCTTGAGTTCACAAATAACTGGCCCTTTTTTATACCGAGATAAGAAATCAAACCTGTTGTTTTTCATTTAGTTTCATAAAAATGAGCGATAGGCTCAATTCAACCTTGAGTAATGTTCCTTGGATCCACTCCAAGGTGGCTTCAGTATGACTCTTACTTTTAGTACAGCCATATTATATATATGATGCTCTATAGTTACCACTAACTATGAAACAAAGCATATTTGTGATAATGATAATAGCAACGATCGCAACAGCAGCTACCTTGCCTAGTTTGGTTACTGGTTCCCTGAACCCTGTAATGGTAAAGGGACAGAATATGACCGAGGGAAATGCCACGGCAGGAAATACCACTACTTTTTCGTATTCTGAGTCATCCATTCCGGATTTATTTGATAGGGTGAAGTCCTCAGTTGTAAACATATCGCCTTCATCAG
>JBKJYK010000298.1:0-3495 GCA_046715515.1 Candidatus Nitrosocosmicus sp. | reverse complement strand
TACCCACAATGGATGAAATTCGGGAGATATGCGAAGCATCTGCCTGCAATCTTCAACGACCTTGGTTCAACACTCTGCAGAATAACAAATTGGTTACCTTATGAAGAGCACATCTGAAGGAGTAGCGGAATTTGTGATACGGTATATTTCATGGTTGTGCACCAAAGACCATCTCCTAGACGGTAGTCAGATAGTCATTGCAACAGTTAAGGATCTTTTGAAATGACTTTCAGTTAGCCTGCTTTCGGTTATAGATTTTTTAAGTCAGACTATGAACCTTTGAAACCAGTAATGGGAATACCTGACTCCGTCAAAGAGAGACTAGAGAAAAACACTCAAAAGATGAGCGAAATATTCAAGGCTTGCCTGTTATGAGATTCTATATTGGGTAAGTACGCCATTTACGATCAATTAATATAGTGTTAAAACCATAAATATCAATGAGCGATTTTGATTTGAAGACCGGATACAAAACCGGTATCTTAGGTACGGTGTTTGTTTCTGTTCTATTATATTTTGGTGCTACAGTACTTTTTATTCCGAATGCATATGCTATCAATAATACTGAGGCAATAGGTGGTGTGGCCACAACTGTTGATTTAGGTAGTCCCTTCTTTATCCAGACTTATACGCATGATCCTGAGCCGCCACAATCGGAAGCCGAACCAAATCTTTATGTTAACAATACAAACGAAGGGATAATCAATGGAACCTTGAGCGTCACTCATGTGGGGAACTCCACTGAGACTATCAGACATAATAATACAGTCCATCTCCAAGGTTACTATAATCTAACGACTGATAATGGTATGGATACGGCAAGTTATCATTTCCATGGGATAGGTACCTATGGCCCAAATGACAGTTACGAAAGTTGAGGCGTGGCAATTTTTGATGATGTTGCCTCTGGAAAACTGTCATCCCTAGCGGATTCAGTTGCCCTCTATAAGGTCAAGGTTGATGCCAACGATAACGGGGCATTTCTTATGTGGAACTGGAAATAAGATGTGTGGAACTGGAAAACCACAAACCTTGAATTACCAGTAAATGCGATCAATGCGGGAATGGCACATAAGAGCAGCAACATATTCATGGCATTTAGCGAAGTGATTCACAAAATATTTTAATGCATGAATATACCTCTGTTATGATTACAATTGCATCAAATTTGTTTCGCAAACCTCTTGACACTCAAAGAGACTGGCCACCGAACATGAATCCTGAACCATTAATATGTTATAATGGTTCCATGTCATTTGTGCCGCAAACCCCACTCGGTCCATTGCATTTCTGTATGTTTTAGATACGCCTTTAAAATAACATTTGAAGTATTATACAAATAATCTATATTTATGCCAAGTAAATGGTTGATTGAATACATGTAGGCGGACAGAAACAGCTCTAACAGATTAAATTAACGAAATTGACAATCAGACCCATGATATATCTATTACTAAACCCCTTGGGCCCACTAACTACATGGGCTCATATGCTTGGAACTGTATTGTTATTTTGGTTAGAGAAAATACAAATGAAGAGGATGTCATAAAAAATGTCCGCAAAACTATCTACTACTATTGGTAAAGTTAAAGCACTTTCAAAACTTGAAAATGCTGACCTTATCCGCAAAATATGACTGCAGAATAAAACTGTAATACCATAAAAACATAATGAGTTCGGTTGGGGAGGGAATGATCTTTGCGGTAAAAAACTTCAAATACAAAAACATCAAACCAGATGATGATGGGAATGGACTATATCGGAAAACTTACACATTTTTGGTAGCATCAAGGATTTGGCCTGACCATTATGGCCTTCGTGGAATTTCAGATACCACTTACTACCCAATGCAGTTTGAGGTGATAGAGCAGTCAGTCGATGATTGGGACACTGATGACAAGTCAACTATGATGATCCAAATAAGCACAATTCCAATAAACTATGACTTAGTGGTAACAGTTGACCAAAACAAAAACAATGAGAAAAAATTCGAATACGAAAGGGGGTTTTCCTATCCGATGATAGGCGATAGCGTCTTTTTGCTAAACGCCCAAACAGTAAGTCAAATGTACAATCAAAAAATCCTCTAAAAGATAAACAGAGTTCAGAGATTTTTCCATGGGTGTGAAGGATGACCTCAAGGTAGGAACAATAAAAATGTTTGAGGACTCTGTGGAGAAAATTCCAATATATGTTAATTTTGACAATTTAATAAGATACCATTTTGGGATATTTGCCTTTACAGGTGGAGGAAAGAGCAACCTTTTGTCAAATTTGCTAAGAAAGATCATACAAAACACACCCGACACCAAAATAATACTGTTTGACATATCATGTGATTATCCTTTCCTCCTTTCCGACATATTTGCAGATGATTCCATAAAGTCAAAAATAATACATGAAAACATGGTAAAAGACACAGTCCAGTTTTATGTTTCTGTTGTAAAATCAAGGGATTTTGAGGATGATGAAAGGGCAAAGATAGGGTCAGACAGAATATTTGAAAAGGGAATAGTATCAATTTTTGTCAAGCCATTTTCTGTTAACTCCAAATGTAAAGAGGTTCTTAATGATTTAAATGAATTGAAAAGCGAGGTGGGTGGGACGCCTTACTATCTGGATACCATAAATCAGATATACAATAAAGTCTTTAAGCACATGATTAGCAACAACCTAACAGAGTCAAGTCTCATTGATGAGAATTGTGTTAAAATTTTAAGTGAAACTGCAATAGAATCAATCAGGACTTTTAACGTTAATGACTAGTCTGGACTGTACGCATGGGCCAACAGCAGAAGCACTCTTGTAAGCAGGCTAAAAAAACAAATCGAGGCTGAACGTATTGAGGAGAATACCAACTCAACTGCATCAAACAATAACGAAGGTACACCCCGGAGGATGATATACTTGATATGCTCGATGGGGATGCTAGGCTAATCTGCATTTCCATTTCCGATAGGCAAATGGAACGATGGTTTTATCTATTTAGCTTAAAATAACATTATCTTCATTCATAAGTATTAATGTGACACAATCTAAAATCCTGGTGATGTCATTAACAATATCCCCTTCTTTTAGGGAAAAGAAAATGGGAATAAGAAATGGTTAGAAGTATTGCAATAACCATTATAATGGTACTGTAAAATGGAAAAAAGATTATAAGATTTTACGTAATTTTATATTATGGGTATTGTTTATTTTTATTGATTGAGGATATATTCCTTTTTACCACTTTTTTTAGTGATTTCGCTTATTTTTACTCTTTCGTTAAGCGAAATAAAAATTTCTTATTCTCAGAATTTTGAAGATGAAACTGAAATTGATCAAATTATATCTCAAGATACCGTTCAAGGGGCTGCAGGTGCGAATGTTACGCAAGACCTTGGCCAGGAACCAGGGGCTGCAGCAGCGAATGTAACGCAAGACCTTGGCCAGCAACCAGACGCAGCAGCAGCTCATGTAACGCAAGACCTAGCCCAGCAAGCACAGCAAGAC
>JBKJYK010000297.1:0-2720 GCA_046715515.1 Candidatus Nitrosocosmicus sp. | reverse complement strand
TTGCAATTTCTAAAAAACCCGATATTTATGAGAAATTAATTTCATCATTTGCCTCTCATGTGTATGGACATGAGGTCATTAAGGAATCTATTTTATTGTTAATTGTAGGTTCGGTGAACAAAAAACTTGACGATGGATCAACAAGGAGAGGTGATATTAACATACTTTTGGTTGGGGACCCTGGAACGGCAAAATCTGAAATGCTTAAGTTTGCTGCAAAAATTGCGCCCAGAGGTTTATATACTTCCGGTAGAGGCTCTACTGCAGCTGGGCTTACTGCTGCAGTTATAAAAGATAAGTCTGGAATGATGATGCTAGAAGCAGGTGCAGTGGTATTAGGGGACCAGGGGTTAGTTTGTATAGATGAGTTTGATAAAATCAAAGCCGAAGATCGTTCTGCATTGCATGAGGTCATGGAACAGCAAACTTGTTCTGTTGCCAAAGGTGGTATTGTAGCTACATTAAACGCAAGAACATCCATACTGTCTGCGGCGAATCCTATGTATGGGAAATATGATCCTTATAAAAATATCACTGAAAATGTAAATCTTCCTATTCCTCTTCTAACTAGATTTGACATTGTATATGTGATACGAGATCTTCCAGAAAAAGACAAGGATAGTAGAATAGCTAGTCATATTTTAGAAATTCACAAAGATGCTCAAAGAAACTCCCAGGCTGCAATTAATATTGATTTTTTCAGTAAATATTTGGCCTTTGCTAAACAGTTGGTTGAGCCTGAATTGACTCGTGAAGCAATTACACTTATCCGCGATTATTATATGACAATGAGAAATGTTGATTCTGATAGTATGATCACTGTAACACCCAGACAACTAGAGGGATTGGTTAGGCTTTCAACTGCTCGCGCCAGATTATTATTAAAGGATAAAGTCGAAAAAGAGGATGCAGAAAGATCTATATTTCTTGTCCAGAGAATGTTAGAGACTGCCGGTGTTGACGTTAATACTGGTAAAGTTGATTTAGGTGTTTTGCATGGAAAACCTTTCAGTGAGATATCCCGATTAAAACTTTTCATGGAGATATTCTCGAGTCTATCTGGAGAAGATAAAAATGATGTTGAAGAAAATATATTTATTGTAGAGCTTGGAAAAACAGGTAAATTCACAGAGTCAGATGCGAGATCGTTTATAAAAAAGGCAATGAATGATGGTCAAATCTATGAAAGAAAGCCAGGGTTTTACTCAAAAGCATAGAGAAAAGGAGGGAAAAGAGACGATAGTTGTGTTATCGATATTCAATTTGATTAGGTAAAACCAAACAATTTGACGCAATAATTAAATCTTGAAATATTGTTTTATTGTCTTATTTGTATTGAGTATTATATCTGATTCGTACATGGGAATGTTTTTACCCTCTGATGTTTCCAAGAGATTGTCTGAATTTCTTGCAGGCAATTTGGATTTTCCATTTGTTAAAAGGGATGAGATCGTGGGAGTATTTTTTTTATTTGGAAAAAAATTCGGTATTAAATCAAATCTGGATATTGTTTCAGTCAAAGATCTTGCAAGAAGATCAATTGATCAAATAAAGCGAGAAATACTCCTTTCTAAAAAAATTACAAAATCAAATATTGAGTTAGTTAAAGAAAATTATCAAAGGCGAGTTTTACAAATCTATGTGGAATTTCAAGAAAGCGTCTCGTTTAGCGAGTCTGAAATCAATGAAAGAATTACTCGTGATCCTTCCATTCTTATCTCGTGCTATTCTCAGCACATAGCATATTATGATCAAAAATGTTTTTTTGAAATTTTTGATCCTTTAAAAAATAATCAAATAGATAAAAAATTACATAATTTGTTGTTGGGTAGGATGGTTATGGTAGGTTATAATTGCGAAAAACCTGAAATGTTGCCATTCAATACGTTAACTCCATTTTTAGAGTGGATTAGCATTAATTAACTATTTGGTATCCTTTCCAATGGTATTACAATCTATATTGTGTATCCACAACATAAATTAATTGGTGGGGTGTAATAATTAGTGTGTCCGTTCAGGCTAAATCTGATTATGAATCCTTGTTAGACAGATTACAAAATAAATTGGGTAATGTAGTAAAAAAAGAGGTAGCTAGGCTTGAGGTTCCAACTCCAAAGATTATGTGGGTTGGTCAGAGAACTATTTTCAGAAATTTTATGGATTTTCCAAAAGCTTTGAGAAGAGATCCTGAAAAACTATTATTATATCTAAATAAGGAATTGGCCTCTGCAGGTTATATAGCTGGTGAGAGAATTATCTTTTTAGGTAGAAAACCTATATCTTCTTTTGGTGGGTTGATTGATAGGTACGTAAAGGATTATGTTATCTGCCCTGTTTGCGGAAGCCCTGATACGAGGACAGAAAAAATTAAAAAATTAGGGTTTATGATTTGTGAGGCTTGTGGTGCAAGATCGTCAATTAAAAGCAACTATGCTTAATTCAAATGAAATTCATGAATAAAGTATTTTCATAGTTTTTGATTGTATTAATGTTTTTATACTCGCTCTTAAACTATAGCAACGCAATTCACTGGATCGATATGTAATTATTAGATTTTAATGGTTTTATGCTATGGGCAAAAAAAGAGAAGGTGATTTTTCTCTATCGGAAAATGATTATGAGGACTCTGATTCACCATCAACGTCAATAAATACTGATAGGTCTGCTAAGGACTCTGATTCACCATCAACGTCAATAAATACTGATAGGTCTGCTAAGGA
>JBKJYK010000296.1:0-6967 GCA_046715515.1 Candidatus Nitrosocosmicus sp. | reverse complement strand
CCCAAAACCCATCGTTCCTAATCCTGTGGAGCTAAAGAATGTTCCGGGTGCTATGACATCAAAATGCAAAGATGCCCACATTTGACACTGCCCCACTTCTGTTGTTACTATTCCATCTGCAGGAAGTATCTCCCTTAATTTTTTTAAAGCTTTTTTAGCTGTAATCTCCCTTGAATAGTCCTTTAGGGTGTCCACATAGTATGCCATCAATTCCTTTTTTCTGTTTAGCCATTGTTTAGAAACCTCTTCATCCGATTTGAAGGCTTTTGGTATCATTTTAATTAATGTTCTTAACGATGATTTTACATCGCCAATTACCGCTGCATTTACTGTTTTATTTTTACCTATTTCGGCGGGATCTATGTCAAAATGAATTACATTGATATCCTTACCAAATTCATCGAACCTTCCAACTGTCCTATCGGAAAACCTGGCACCTATTGCCATTATGCAATCAGCCTCGAGTATCATTCTATTTGCCTCCGCATGCCCATGCATCCCTATAGGCCCCAAAGCCAAATGGTGATTTTCCGGAAACGCTCCCTTACCTTTGAATGTTGTAACTACAGGGATTGACATCAATTCTGCCAGTGCTTGCAACTCTGAAAAGGCTCCAGAAAGGATAACACCGCCACCTGCCATAATTATGGGCTTTTCAGCCTTCAATAACATTTCACACGCTTTATTTATTTCTGATAGGTCCGGGTCAACAACAGGGTTGTATCCTCTAATCTTTATATAATCCGGAAACTCTATTTTTGCTACCTGTTGTTGTATATCTTTAGGGATATCGATCAGCACGGGGCCTGGTCTACCGCTTTCAGCAATATAAAACGATTTTTTGACCATCTCAGGTATTTCTGATGCGTGCCTTGGTTGAAAGGCATATTTTGTACATGGATTGGTTATACCTATAATGTCAATTTCCTGAAAAGCGTCTTTCCCTATCATTGGTAATGCAACTTGGCCCGTAACTGCCACAATAGGAGCAGAATCAGCATATGCCGTGGCAATCCCTGTTACAAGATTAGTTGCTCCAGGCCCTGAGGTAGCAAAACATACGCCAGCCTTTCTTTTTATTCTTGCATATCCATCGGCCATATGAGCGGCAGATTGCTCATGCCTAACTAATATATGCCTTATTTTAGAGTCAACTAATGCATCATAAATAGGAAGATTGGCCCCTCCAGGAAGACCAAAAATGTACTCTACCTTTTCTTTTTCCAAGGCAGCCATTAATGCAGATGCTCCGGATATTTCACTCATCTATTATCAAAACAACTCCTAACTAAAATATTTAAAATTTATACCCGTAAAATACTTTTAAAAGAAAACATAATACCAAGTGTTATATTACAATCAGTTGATTTTTCCAATACCATTGAGTGTGTGTACTTTATTTTAATTTATAAGTTTTGTTAAAAAAAGGTCAGTCTAGTGACAAACAACTGAATTTATTTTAACTATTTGTCATTGCTTTTTGTTTTCGATTTGTTTTTGGTATTGGATATTGTTATTTGGCTTGGATTCTGTTGTAAATAAATCATATGCCTCCTGGAAATTGTAATTTTCATGCACTATTGATTTTACTGCCTTAATCATTGCAACTGGATATTCTGACTGCCAAATGTTCCTTCCCATGTCTACGCCCGAGGCACCATCATTTATGGCGTCAAAAGTCAATTGCAATGCATCCCTTTCGGAAGTTTTTTTGCCCCCTGCTATAATTATAGGAATAGGGCAACTCTCAACTACCTTTGTAAAATCTTTACAGTAGTATGTTTTTACAATATGCGCTCCCAGCTCTGACGCGATTCTACAGGCTAACCCCAAATATCTTGCATCCCTTGCCATTTCTTTTCCGACTGCGGTCACGGCTAAAACTGGAACCCCATATTTTTCCCCATTATCTACTAATTTCGATAGATTAGTTAGTGTTTGATATTCATATTTACCTCCTACAAAAATGGATAATGCCATGCATGAGGCATTAAGCCTAATCGCCTCTTCCATAGAGGTAACTATTGTTTCCTTGGATAGATCTTCCCCAATAATGCTTGAACCCCCTGAAACTCTCAAGACTATTGGCACGTTACTTTCAGGAGGGACGGAAGTTCTCAATATACCTCTTGTAAGCATAATTGAATCCGCATGATGCAACAAGGGCTTTATAGTCTCCCTTGGACTCTCAAGCTTTTCTGTGGGACCTAGAAAATAACCATGGTCCACGGCCAACATAACACAGCGACCATCATCTGGCCTGATTATTTTTGAAAGTCTGTTTTTCATTCCCCAATCCATTTGGTTCACCTCCATTGTCTTTACTTGGATATTATAAAAATTTTAATAATCAACCTGGTGAGGTTATTATTATCTTCATTGAATCTTTTGCTCTATGTGCATGTTCTAGTGCAACAGACGAGTTGCTTAAACCAAACTTATGGGTTATCAGCGGTTCTATATCTATTATGTTATTTTCTAGTAACGCTATTGTTTGGTGTATTTCTTTTTCTGACGTGGCATAGCTAGGAATGATTTTCAATTCTTTTGAATAGATAAGATTCAAATCTATTTTTAAGTCGGAGCCTTTTGAGGGTACGCCAAATAGAGACACCGTTCCGCCCCTCCTAGTAATTCTGACTGATTTGACAAATGCGTCTGGGTTGCTTGTAGATATGATTGAGATATCTACCCCAACCTGCCCAACACTGGAAAACACTTGGTTGTTGAACCGGTTGTCATCATTATCTTTTAAATTTATTGTGGTAATGCCGGGATCGATTTTTTTTGCAAAGTTTAGCCTAAACTCATTTATGTCAATTATAACTATTTTTGACGCTCCAAAAAGTCTGGCTAAAATCATGTGAATTATACCTGTGGGCCCAGCTCCAAATATCGCGATTTTAGCTGCTTTCTTCAACGTTAATTTATTTATTGATCTAAGGCAACATGCGACGGGTTCTATCAAGGCTGCCTGATTGAAATTAATATTGTCTGGAAGTGTCACAAGGCCTCCCCTTAAAACGTTCCAATCAGGTACAAGAATGTATTCTGATAATCCTGAGGGTTCTATGTTACTTGATTGGTATTTCTCACACATTGTGAAATCATCATTATAGCAATAATGGCAGGAATAACAAGGGACGTGATGATGAATGAAGACCCTTTGCCCCGGCCTAAAATTCTTTATGTTTTCTCCAACTTCAATTATTTCTCCCGCCGGCTCATGACCAATCTTAGATGATTTCATACCGTAGTCACCGAATATTTTTTCCAAGTCAGATCCGCAAATGCCACATGTTTTCATTCTAACTAATACATCATTTTTACTAACTTTGGGTAAATCAACATTGACTATTTTAACAACTTTATTGTCAAGTATTGCTGTTTTCATTTATGGTTTAATAGTTCCTTTATGTCTTAAAATATTTGTTATTTTGAATATTTCTTGGGTTTTTTTTCAAATAGTCTTTTGCATCCCTCACAACAAAAGAAAAATGTTTTATCGCGATACTCAAAGGTTGTGGCTAGTTCTTTATCCAACTCAATTCCGCAAACGGGGTCTACAGGCACACATAAAAAAAAATTGACTAGGTATTTATTATTTCCCTTGGACCAGTTAACTCGTAGATAACATGCAGTCTGGTTTTTTATTTTGTCTTATTTTATTTTATATCGTGGTCAAAAATGATTAACTATATCTTAATTTATAAAGGTCAACACATTGAAAATGGAATGTCGTGCCCTGTTATAGAGGTCTATTGTGATAAATGCGGAAGTAAAATAAAACATATGATTACCCTCAAACCAGTCAAAGAAATACTTAGAAATACAAAAAATAAATGCTCATCCTGTGGCATTGAATTAAACCCGCTAGATTTCACAATTGAACTTGAAAAGTTTTAAGTCAAGTTAGTATTATTTATGTCATGCTACAAAAGAGGGATATCTAAAGAATCTGCCACCTAACGCATTAAAACCCAACACTTTGTTTATTCATCCCAAAAATTGTTACTGCATTTGTTTGGCATAAAAAATAAATCATATCAATGCGAACATTATGAATATCAAATTTCATAATCATTGGACAATTTAGCCTTATAACATACATCAATAAAAAATATGTCGCATAAAATAAATATTTGGCTTAGAGCCATCAGATTTAGGTTCCTTGCGGCTTCAGCTATTGCTGTTACTAATGGGCTAGCTTTAAGTTATTTGGACCAACCTAGTGGTTTCAATTTACTTTATGCAACCTTAACCTATTTTGGAATATTCTGTCTCCATTCTAGTGTTGATTTATTTAATGATTATTGGGACTTTAAACGTGGAATTGATTTGATTACCCAAAAAACCAAATTTAGTGGAGGCACAGGAGTGCTTCCAACTGGCCTGCTAAAGCCGCATGAGGTTTACCGTGCTGCAATACTGTTTTTAATATTGGGCTTGTTAGTCGGTGCCTCTTTTATTTACCTGAGGGGTTATATTGTCGCTTTGATCCTTGGATTTGCAACGTTATCCATAATTTTGTACTCTAGCAAATTGGTCAATTTGGGGTTGGGTGAGCTTTTTGTAGGTGCCAAAGGCATGCTGATAGTTATCGGTGCCTTTTATGTACAAACAGGCACTATAGTATTGGAAGCGGTTTTTGTGGGGGTTATTATTGGGCTCTTGTCATCATTGGTTCTTTACATTAATTCAGTTCCTGATGTCAAAGCGGATAAAGAAAAAGGCAGAATAACCTTGGCGATTCTTTTAGACAATCAACCCCCAGCAAAAGTATTTGCGTTTGTATTTGGCATTTTTATTTCTGTCTATTTGCTGACTGTGTTATTTTACTATTTAATCATAAATAATATTTATTTGGTTTTTCCAAGTGTTTTTTTAATGCCCTGGGCTATAATAATACTACACCATTTTTATCATTATTTGTGTTACAAACCATCAATTAACCCTTATTATGAAAAAATTATGGAAAAAACGGTGCTCTTTTCTAGGTTTTATGGTTTCTCAATTGTATTGGGAATCATAATATTGAGCATAACAAATACAACAAACAATATTAAATAATATTGTTAAACAATATCTTTTGGCCTTGTGGAAATTTTATTTGTCAAAGAAATGCCAGATAAATTTTATTTCAGAGGTTGTCAATTTATCTGCACCCGATTTTGTTTTTAACGATTTTTACTATTTCAATAAGATATCCTCAACTCAGGACTTTGCATTTGAAATCATTAAAAGAAAGAAAAAGATTAATCCTTCCGTAGTCATTTGCAATACGCAGAGTAGCGGCAAAGGGAGAAAAGGTTATTTATGGTCCTCACCAAAGGGCGGCATATGGGTATCCATTTTTTTAGAATCAACCCTGAAGCTGGAAAACTTGTTTTTGTTTGTAATGATTGCGGTCATCTGTATTTGCGAAACAATTGAAAAGGAAACTAATCTAAAACCAAAGGTTAAATGGCCAAATGATGTTTTTGTTAACGGTAAAAAGGTCGCAGGAATATTGTTAGATGTTGAAACATGCATTGATTATGGTAAAAACAAAATAATTATCGGGCTGGGGATAAATACTAACAATGATCTGAGATTGACAAAAAGCAAACTAAAAAATAAACATCACAATCATTACCCGATGACAACCCTCAAAGACGAAGCAAACAAATCGGATATTTCAAATGCCCATTTTTTAT
The DNA here is from genome assembly GCA_046715515.1 of Candidatus Nitrosocosmicus sp. Classification (GTDB taxonomy): domain Archaea; phylum Thermoproteota; class Nitrososphaeria; order Nitrososphaerales; family Nitrososphaeraceae; genus Nitrosocosmicus. Next base: position 1,271 of record JBKJYK010000296.1, on the reverse strand, counting down.
CGAGATTGCTAAACAATCTAAGCCAACATTTGTCAAATATTGTAAGTGACACTTTTGTCAATGAAAATATTTTAAATAATTACATACAACGGATTATGGAGTCAAGGAGCCATATAGTTTATTCATTTAATGTGGATGAAAAGGCATTTGAAGGTGAAATAGTTGATGTGGATACCGACGGATCGCTTTTAGTTAAGGATATTGAGCAACAAAAGATCATAAAAATACACTCCGCAAATAGTGTGAATCTGAGGTAAAGAATATCTTTTCCTTTATTTAATTAACTTAACCTAAAACCTATTAGGAGCCTATCATTCCCGGAAGTTTTATGGGGCTTCTAAACTCTTTATTGATGTCTATCCCTTCCTTGGTTTTGATGGTTACATTATTCAATGATGTGCCTGAGGGGGGGGAGAGGATCATAGTTTCTCCCGGTTTGATTGTGTTAATCTTTTCATTGAATTTAACATTGTTATCGTAAACAACAATTATATCGTTCAAAGGCTGTGTACCTGAATTTTTTAAAACTACTCTTGAATTTACAAGCAGTGATTCTGGATCCTTAAGTGCATCGATTTCTAGTGAGTAATCTCTGGTAGGGATCGAAATGATTAGGTTATAAAATATTATTCCACCTATAATTATAATTAAGAATGTCAATATTGCTTCAGGTCTTTTTAATTTTGTGAACTTTTTTCTTTTTGACATACAATGGAAATGTATTATTTCCTTTGTAATTATAGTTATATTATTAACATATTTTATAAATCGTTATAATAACACACAATATTGAATCAATTAATTTGTTTTTTTAAATGTATCCTTTTGTAGTTTATCATGATATTGGTATTGTCTTTGCCGTGTTATGGGTGTTTGATTGTTTTAATACCTAATGGAAATGCGTGGTTTCCAAAAACGGATTTGTGTCAAATTTTGTTTTTAAATGCTGTGTGCCCTGAAAGTTAAAGAGGCAATTTAGTCATTTATCATTTCATGGTTGATATTATACAATGGATGCACAATTTATTGTTAATTCTTTACGGCCTATAGGATGGTACATCATTTAAATAAGGTAATGCCGTAACTATACTTACATCGACCAAACCGAAGGGGAACATGCTTGGCAGGATGACAAAATTGTCCTGTCAAGCAATTTTAATAATTATTTCGATAGAAATTTGAAAGATGATATCATTTCTTTAACTGTACTCTCATAGTTTGAGTATTTATCTATGGATGCCTTGTATGTAAAAATAAATACATTGGTTTTA
>JBKJYK010000295.1:0-5799 GCA_046715515.1 Candidatus Nitrosocosmicus sp. | reverse complement strand
TTGCATGGGGTCCCAGGTATTTTATCCCAATCCTGCCATTTGTAACTTTGATAATTGGAAGCATATTCACAAATTTGAGCAAGAAAATATTTTTGAAGGCTTTGGTGGTTTCCCTAGGCGTTGCAGGCTTTACCATAAATCTCTTTGGCACTCTCATATGGGATCAGTATGGCATCATGTATGGCTGGGAGAGAGAAGGTTTGGCTGCCTATCCAAATAGCCTAGATATGATGACATGGAACCCAATTCACTCTCCGATTATACTGCATGTCAAAGCATTAATGGATAACTATGTCTCGGGTATCCAGCCAGATATATACATCAATACGTCATGGAACTGGGTAGCGTATGGACTTGCCCCCTGTTCTGTCGATCTGTATGTTTTCTGCAAGTTTGGAATTACATCCATAATAGCGTTGCTTGGATTCACATCATTTGTTGCATTACTATTAATTAAAGAAACCGGTCTTTCCAAGGGTAATCTTAAAGGCAATTCTTTATTTGATAAAATGAGGTTCATCAAAAGTTAAGATAGTGACCAAAACAAAGAAAAACGCATACTTTTTTCAACAACAAAGAAAAGGATGAGAACGACAGGCATATGATAAGGTTTGACTGTTTTGCCCAACAAATCCAACAAAAGGGGCCATTTTCTCTTTGACTTTATTTTGGTAATTAAAAAACTTGTTTGAACTATCACAATAATGGTGGTATGCCAAAAAACGTTGAGACCAACCTTAAGAATATCACAATCAGTAAAAAAATGTAAGTCCGGAAACTAGAACTAAAAAGATTGCCTTAATGAAACTAACAATAAAACACATATACAATATGTACACATGAAAACAAAAAAGATAGTGTTTTTAGTTCTGTTGTCTTTGAGCTTTATGTAATTTTATAATTTAAAGGTGCGATATTAATCAACCATCTAAATAGCAATCACCTCAAATTGTAGAAGCACATTACCTTGAGTTAGCATTAGAATATGCAAATAAATGACCACCACTATATAAAAACAGTAAAATCCTTTATCGTATACTTTTTTCTCTAGGTATAATGTATGATTGACATTGATGAAAACTACTCTGGCCACGAAAATTTAGAGGCGATATCCCACAGTCATCGTTTCAATAAATGGATGTATGGAGAAATTTTGCCCGGGTTATGTGGTGATATCCTTGAAGTTGGTAGTGGTTTTGGAACATTTTCAGAAAAACTAGCAAATGATTTTCCTAATTCTTGCCTAACATTAACTGACGTTTCAGACAAATATATTGAAAATTTAAAGAAAAAATACCAAAACAACAAAAATGTTGCAATACATAAATTAAATCTAAACAATCAAACAGATTATGAAAGGATTGGGTATGGGCAATTTGACTCCATAATGGCAATCAATGTCTTAGAGCATATAGAAAATGATGAATTTGCTTTGGCACAGCTATACAATATGCTAAAAGATAAAGGAACACTTGTTGTTTTGGTTCCCTGCCACAAAGTTCTCTATAACGTTATCGATAAAAATATTGGTCATATTAGGCGGTATACCAAGAAGGATTTGGAAAACAAAATCAGCAAGTCAAGTTTTGACATAGATAGAATGTTTTACTTTAATGCTATTGGAATTATAGGGTGGTATTTGAATGGAAATTTATTTAAAAAATCTCAGGTAAATGGCAATGGGCTTAAGGTATTAGACACACTCGTTCCCCTTTTGAAACGGATAGAAAGGATAGCCGGTAAAAGAGTTGGCCTGTCCTTGGTGGGTTACCTTAGAAAGGGGGGATATTATAATACAAAACCTGCATAAAAACTATTAGGATGTGTTTTTTAACCTTTGATGACTGGAAGGTTTACTGATAAATTGCTCCCTTTCTAATAAAATCCCTTAAAGGGCACTTACATAAATGAGCCCACAGAAACAAATCTTTTACATTAATTATGTATAACCACCTATGGACAAATTATACTATTAGGGGTAACATAAATTAAAAGGTTTTTTGTAATTCAACATTCTGATATTTTTAGTTTGGTTGATACTTTAATAATTGATTTCTTAACTAATATATATTTAGTATATCCATTTGCGGGGATGATAAAAACATGGTGATGGTACAGCATTTGTTTCACATGCAAATAAGTTATCGCAATTGTGATCGTACCTATATTAAACAAAATGCATATTGAAACTGTCAGATAGTATTATTGGTTTTGTCTATAAAAAAACAAAATTGTAAAAAAAATCAAAAATACATAACAACAAAAAAAAGGAAGGATTATTTTTTCCAGAATGCCGATAGATAGTATTAATGGTTATTAACGAAATATTCATGAAATTTGGAAATTGGGTCTAGTTCTGAAGATAGTAGCCACCCATAACAGAAAGATGAGTTCCGGATCTGGATTGGACTGAGAAATCCTGATCTGTATTAACCAGGTTCTTTAACTTAATATTAATGTGCAATTTTTTTTTGATAACTATTTGCCGAAAATAGTTTGATATTGAGAATGAGTATTTTGTTTTTGTTTTTGTTCCTGCCGCTCTTATACTCCAATTATTTCCAATGTTTTGTACTGTCTAGCAGATCTTGACAAAATTGCTCTCCAATGTTTGATTCGGTTACGTAAGAAACTTGACCTTTGTCAAGTAATTCACTTATTTTAAAGAAATAAAACTCAAGTTCTAGAGGGCTGATTACAAGCGCATGTCCACCATTGTGCCCTACAACAAATCTACGTGGAACTCCTTTCGGTACAAAGATTACATTCTCCGCTTTACCCTTTATTGATTTTCCATCCAAAATGAATTTATAATCGCCATTAATTATGTAAAAGGTTTCTGAACCTTTGGGGTGCAAATGTAATGCAGGACCCACATTAGGAGGGTGTATCACATCTAAAATAGTATAGATACCGTCTGTTTCAGAGGTAAGGACCTTGATAGTAAATAATGCACCATGAAAATCAAATTGTTTATCCTTCACAAAAACCATTTTAGGTATTAAGGACTTATGCTTTTTAATTGCTGCAGCAGAAAAATTGTCAACTAAACAAGTGTTAGAATCGGAAGGTTGGTTGGCATGATGTTTGTACTTATATGCAATTTCTTACTGAGTTCAACTTACTACTGGATATAAATCCGATGTTATGGTTTGATCCTCTGATTTTCTAGTTTTTCTCACACTATTTCATGACTATGAGCCAACATGATTATTATTTCTTGATTTAGCTCTGCTTATTTTAGATTCTCTAATCAGGAAGTTGAATTAGAGGCTGGTGGTTTCAGAAATGACGGATCAAGTGCTGCCAATACTGCAAATGTTGTCTCCACGTTTTGTGACCCTTGTGGTTGCCCACCAGTAATGTCTGTTGTGACACCCCCGTTGACTGCCTGGAATCTATCAAAGTAACTGACAGGTATTCCAATACTTGAGAAACCGGTTATCTTCTCAGCCAACAAACCCAATGCAGTTTTGTATACTGCGTACTCCCCTGAAATCTGACCTGCATCTTTCATACCAACACCATCCCACATAGCTTTACCTGCATCATAGCATATTTTGGCTCCCGCAGGGTCTCTAATATAAAAGAGGTGTATGGCTTTGAGGAAAGCAATATCTGCATATTCCTTACATGACAGTTCTGTTCCGGCATAATCAGAATACCAAACATTATTAGTTCCTACCTGTCTTTCAGTTGTGCCGCCTACACTAAAATTGCTCCTGTATTCAGGATCCAATGTAGCCAATGGGTTTCTCATTGTAAGGTTAAATGAGTTCATCTTTGTCTCAACATCTGCCGCCATTGCTGGGTCTATGTGTTTTAGGATGATTTGTGCCAATAGCTGATCGGACCATAACCACTTTTTGCTGCATGAAGGACACTCCATTACCATGTTTCCATTGCTTTCATACATTGACTTGATGAAGTCCAATGCTTTTGTTTTGTTAAATGATGAAGGTTGGTGGGCAGGTGTTGTTGGTGTGGTTGGTGTGTTGATAGTTCTCTTTACCGTGAAATCACTTATATTCTTCCCATCTGTCTTAAACATCTGGAACCTTACTACTCCGTTGGCATTATCAATACCCATATTCAGGTAGCCATAAGACATGGTTCTCTCGGTACCAACTATGAAGTCTGGTGGTGTAGATTGAGAGTAGGGGGTTCGACCACCGGTGCCTACAACGAAAAATAAAATACAGTCTTGATCATCAAGGTCTATATAATTGGTTGTTGCAGTTGAACATTTTTGATAATTTGAACCTAACCATGTGAGGGGATAGGTTCTTTCATAATTGTGGTTGTGGCCCTGAAATACAAAGTCGACATCTCCCTGCTCCCATAATTCTTGGTATGTTGTTCTTAGGTCTGTGGTTGAGGAATGAGAGGATGGGGACGAATAAACGGGTTTATGAAGTGAGACTGAAATCCAATTTACTTTACCATTTGCCTTTTGCGTCTTTGCATCCTGTAGCATGCCAACTACTTTATTGTATTGAGAAGATCCAACACCATATGCTTCTTCCGTATTCATAAATATCTGGTAATGCTTATCCACAATTCGTTTGGTGACCGCTGAATCCATTCCAAAGAGCTTAACATATGCATCCTTTGAATCATGATTGCCTATGGCGCCCCACATACTAAAGCCATTTCCAAGACGGGCCGTGCCATTATTTAGAAAACATTCACTCGCCCATGTAATGGGTGGAAAATCATAACCATAGTCACCTTGCCCTATCACCGTTTTTACGCCTTTGGTTGCCATGAGGTTTGCTACTGCGACACAGTTTGAGTTCGCGTCCCAATCGCCAGCTATACCATGGTTAATTACCGATGATTGAGCGGATGCTTGTACTCCTGTTGTTGCGGTTGTTGCTGTTGTTGTTAGCAATAAAAAAAGAGCAAACATTGTTGATGCAATAAGTGTAAACTTCATAAATGAAACTATTTTTTGTATTTTATTAATTCCATTTAAATCTAGTAATAGTAAATTGATATCATGCTGCTTTCTTACTACTGCTGTCTATTGTAATCAATGATTTGCTATTCATCATTATACTTTTAGTTTACAAAGCAAGAGCACAATTTCAAACACCCCTTTTCAAAACCAAATTTGAACCCAAGTCAATGACTTGTTATATTATCGCATGTTTTGTAGTCGATTGTTGGTTTTGTATTTATATCTGTGTAATTGGATGTTGTGGTTGACCGGCGTATGCAATAATTGAATCTAAATTCAACCCCTCTATTCTCTTATTATTTGCATTTTTGTATTATGCCCAAAATGGTTTGGTAAGCAAAGGATTTGATGCTATATCGCTTAATCGTGATTTTACCTATTTAAAATATCTATACACACTTTAAATCTATGACTTTGAGTTTGTACATTGAAACAGCGTGCAGATTCACAATACTTTACATGACATTCTAACTATATCTATTTCAAAAGCATGTCCAATATTCACAGCATAAAGTCAAGGGTATTTTCATTTTCAGTCTCTAAAACAATGAACTAAGTCTTAAGTGAACAGATCCAAAAAGCAAAGTAAAAGAATAAAACTCTGAGTAAGCAAATTGGAGCGTAATCTGAGCGATACCGAGCACAATTTAAGGATAAGGCATGGAATAATTTGTGATGCGGAGAAGGTATGGGAATAATTTCTGAGGCCTTTTGTATGATCCCGATAAGCATGGCTTTCCTCGCGAATTCCCAAATGTAATGTGGGATAAACATGGCGTCTTCTTTTCTGCCTAACCTTGAGTTCTATTCTGTAATAACTGAAGAATCCGACCAGA
>JBKJYK010000294.1:0-5040 GCA_046715515.1 Candidatus Nitrosocosmicus sp. | reverse complement strand
GAACGCATAGTTAGGGCTGCCATCAGTATGGTTACTAACAAATGTTAATGATGAGGTTGATGGTCCTGAAGCTAATAGCAATAATATTGATATAAAGGGGATTACAATATTTAACGTAAACTTGGATGGACTTTGTCTTTTCACTATGGACTATGCATAATTACAATATAAATATATTGATAACAGGTTATTTGTGATTTTTGTTTTTCATTTTGATTATCATTACTTATCAAAAGTAGGATTTAATTATCCTTTTCCATTAGAAAATACACAAAGTCATCTTTATTATGTATCCATCAATTTTATTTCTGATATTATCTTTCCGATGCCAGAGTATGTCAAAATATTGTTATTATTAAAATCATCATGTTCTTTCAGCTCATTTTTAATCATCCGGTTTTCTATGGCTTTTCATGTTACCAATTTACTATACGGCCATAGTTAAAATAGTTCGTTGTGGTTTTTTAACTTGTCAATAAAGTTGGTCAAATGGGGTTTACCCTCGTTTGTTGTGTTTTTTAATTCTATTTCCAGTTCTGTGGTGATTATTCTGTGCCCATTGATGATGTAAGTTATGGTGTCAATGGCGAACTTATATTCTGTTTGTCCTAATTTTTTTCCATTGCGTTAATGATGTTTCTGTATGTTTCCCTGTTCTGTATTAATTTGAACCCTCAATTTAACAAGGTTGATTCTGGATCATTATCAAGATAGTTGTAGTTGTTACTGTCAAAATCTGGCTTATTGGCACTAAAGTCAATATACAAATTTAATGTGGAAATTACCTCCTTGAGGACAATTCGAGACCATGGTTTTTCTATCTCCGTTCTTTCAGAGTAATCCGGGTTATTAGATTTTTTAGGTATTTTCAAAGTCAATTTAGGGTTTGTTTCGTTTATTGTTCTTATGCGTAAACTGATTTTTTCTTTTCTAAAATTTTGTTGGGTCTGTCAAATTAGGTGTCGTTTACTTTTATACTTCCTTTTTGCTCCACTAGATATCCTTGGTTTAGAATCAGATCTCTTATTGTGTCAATTACTTTGTCATGATCCTGCGAAAAAATCATGAAAGCAACCTCAATTTCAGTCATTAATCTTTGATTTACTTTTTACTTTTCACTCTATCAAAAGCAATTCTTTGCAATACATGATTTATTGGTCTTCAGTATTTTCTTATTCGCATCCAATTCTTGTTATTGTTCCACCAAATCATTATACGTTAAACTGCAAATAGGTTGTCTGCAGCCTAGGCACAGTCCTTTATACAGGTTTTGGGTTTGAAGATCGGTAAGGTGAAACCAGTATGCCTAAACAATTGTTATGAGTGACAACACCTGACGTAAAAGCTCACAATCTTAAAATGTCAATTTGTGAGGTTGACATTAAAAGTACAATAACCTAGACAGATATGCTGTCAAATTGAGTAGATATGAATTAAATTATGTCAGTGCATTGACAATAACACTAATAAAAATGCATTGCTTTGAATTGCAATTGATTGTATACAATGAACATATGCGAGTGTTACTGCCGATATTACTATAGAGGTATGTGAAAACGAATGAATAGTAATAATTTTGACAATAATAAAATAATTCAACTCAAAACAGCAACTATTTGGGATGGATGTTAACTTACATTGGTATCGGATTTGCTGTCTCTTTTATTGTGCCATTTCCTGCGTCACTTTGTGTCTTGTTGTTTGCATTCATCTTGCTTAACATATACAGAGCGGACCTTGCCTTGAGGAAACAAGGAAGTGGTGGAATAAAAGGATTGTACAGGTCGATGTCATCATCATTTGCTAGCGGAGGCAGTGGTATGGGTGCAGCAGGAGAGGACACAGGACAAAAATCAATTAAATTCTATTGTATGAACTGTGGCAATGAACACAGAAACGATACATGTCCTAAATGTGGATCAAAAGCAGTAATGGTTGGATAATATCGTCACCCATGATAATAAAACCGAAAAAACCGAATGCGACTCTCGTTGATGTATTTTTATATGTTGGAAAAAAATAGTTTTATATTTTACAAAAACTAATGTGCAACAATGCCTCACATTATAATTGAAGGCAAGAGCATTAACTTTGAATCAATACACAGTTGTTTTACTACAGTAGTTGAACGGAAAAATAATTATATCATAAAACTTGAGGATTCTTTTCTAAATCAATCTAAAGATCTGATTTTGATCAAAACAACAGTTATTGAGCGCAATAACTCCAATCAAAAATACTATATCCAGTTGATGAGAAAGGAAAACCAAGTGACAGTGAGGTTGGACCCAATAACATATCCATCAGATAAAAACAATGGTGTTAAAATATCAATAGCAAAGGTTGCTAAAATTGTTTTCTCTATTCATAAGGAGTCCGATAACCTTTCAATAACCAAAACGAACCTTGAAGATTTTATCTGATTGTATGAATAAAAAATGTAACCGGATTAAATAAATGATAAATCCCTTTGATCTAATAATACACAGAAGGGTATTAACTGCTGGTAAATGGTAAAACCTGCAACGGAGAGCATTTAATGGATGGGGTATTATACTTTTTATGGACTATATGGACCGTATTGTTCTTTTACCTGTTTAGGCCATTAGGTCAAAAAAAAGTTGAAATAAATTGCGTGAGGGTAATCTACAACAGGAGTATATGCGCCTTCAAATAAGAAATTGAATATATAGCTAAATAATACAATAAATAAGATAACAATGTCTGACCCAACACCATCCTCTACTAATACTCCCTTTACCCAATTGATACTAGACTTTAAAGGAAAGGAACTTCCATCCGATCAAATTGAATCTGATTACAACAATACCCTAAACCATCCAAACAATTACTTTGTAGCCCCAAAAAGATGGAACGAGTCCTTTTACTCCACGTCAAGAAAGAATTTGCTTTTGCTCAGTAGGGGCATAGAAAATATTGTATGGGCAAAACCACCTTTTAACAAATTTACTTTGGTATCGTTATTCCAAAGTAATAGTAATTTCAACGCCGTCAAGGAACAATACATTACAATTTCCACCCTCGCAAAAAAAATATACCTTATAGGTGAAATGGGCCTGGCCACTGGTGTTAATCTGCCAAATACAACAGATATAATCGACAGCAGTGGCTGTGGATTGGAGAAGAATTGGATAGTAATGGCACTTGCTGAAAATGAGGGATGTGCGCTAGTCGCCGAAGAAGTTCAACCCGGAAAATACCGGGGATTTTTTACCAATAATCAAAACCTTGTGATCAGAAGCCTGAATGTTTTAAATGATTTGCTGCCTGTTCCAGAAAAAATGGGTGTTTAGACCGGCCATCAATTGAGATATCCTATCCAAAACATGTGGAATAAGGTAAAACCTGTGATCAACAAATTATAACTTTATCTGAAAAATACGGTTGAGAAATAGCCATTATTGTTATTGATCTCCAACACAATCAAATCATTAAAGACCAATTAAAAAGACAGTTAATTTCTATAATGCATCATATTGAATATTAAGCCTATAACTTTGGACGGGAGATATGTCCTTTTGCGTCCTCCATCTGCTGATGATCTGGAAGGATTATCATCTGCTGCACAGGATGGTGAGATTTGGAGTAACCCCTATGCCATATTTCCAAGCAAAGGTGAAATGCCACAATATTTACAGGATTTGTTAAAAGGCCCTAAAACGATTTTACCATTTACAATTATCCATAAACAATCAGGCAAAATTGTTGGGGTCACACGCTACCTAAACATGGATTATGATAACTATCGTCTTGAAATAGGCCACACATGGATTGCCAATTCTTTTCGCAGAACCGCTGTAAACACCGAATCAAAATTTCTGATGTTGCAGCGTGCATTTGAAAAGTTAAACTGCATTGCAGTGGAAATCAGGACAGATGTCCTTAACGACGTATCGAGAAAAGCAATCCAGAGATTGGGGGCAAAGCAAGATGGCATTCTGAGAAATCACAAAATAATGAGAAACGGAAGAATCAGGGACACTGTTTCCTACAGCATAATCAAATTAGAGTGGCCCGCAGTTAAAGAAAGCCTGCTAGAAAAAATGATTAACCATGACAATAGTTATAATGCGATACACAATTGATGATGAGTTTTGCATTTACTGCATTGGGTAAAAATTAAACTTAACTTGATATTCCAAGGGATTTGTCAATATGTGTGTTTCTGATCTGCGTTATCATTTTTTCAAAAATGTCAAAATAACATTGCAATACTAAAACTATTACTGATAATACCATAATGATTCATCGGAATCTAATCTGCCTTCAGAACAGAAATATCGATACCTAATAGCGAAATAGAAATGGATTTCAAATAAAGGAAAATAGTTGTTGCATCTAACCCCTTGGGACTGTTGCAAATGATATTTTTAGCAGTAATCCATTAAACGGCTAACAAACAGAAAAATTATCCTTTTTATATACCTATATACAGTATTATAACACTTAGGAAGAAATGTTTTCCTAAAGTGCTTTATTATATTGTGAATGTATTATTTGAATGATAAAGATTTTGCCATATGATGTGATATTATTATTTTTAGTGGTGGTTATAACAGGTATATCTACTCCGGCAATTTTTCATAAAGACATTGCAACAGCACAAATACATGACCAAGTTGGTCCCAATGGGATAACCTTTGGTATGGGTAATCTATTGAGTGTAAATAACCCCTATTTGTTAGATCCTCTTGGTCAAATTGATATCACATTTCCTCCTGTCAGTATCGAATCTGTGACTCCTCCTGCCGATGCAGATGCTATATCAACTCAAAGCAATCCATCCTCCTCTGGCAATCCATCCTCCTCTGGCGAATACCTGCCATCTACATCTAAGGTAAATATTGTGGCTCCTCAATTCAACTCAACCTCTACTACAACTAATGCAACCTCTACAGCTCCTCAATTCAACTCAACCTCTACTACAACTAATGCAACCTCTACAGCTCCTCAATTCAACTCAACCTCTACTACAACTAATGCAGATATTATAACACCTAAAAGCGCTTTAACCTCTAC
>JBKJYK010000293.1:0-4646 GCA_046715515.1 Candidatus Nitrosocosmicus sp. | reverse complement strand
CTCAAAGACCGAAAGTCTAAATCAAATTAAGTTAAATTAAATGTCTACATTATCCTTTTCCGATACCATTGATATGGATTTCTTTATATTTGGAATTTTGATTTTGGAAGTTGATGGGGTGTTGCCTTTTTATCTCTGTATACTGGCAATCTGAAAATTAAAACAAAAGTATGCTATGAAATTTTTGTTATTGTTGGCTAACTATGCGTGTTGTTCTTCATCACCATATAATATTGTAGCACTATACTCTGCACGATTTTGATTATGGTCCCAAACCGAATTATAATATAACTCCAGCAAATCATATCCCTTGCTACCTATCTCCTTTAAAAATTCATTTACCACATTATCGAGATCGACATGGCGATTATGTTCAAAAGTCTTAACTTGTTGCATTTCCTATTGTGTAATAGGGGTTGTTATGCTTTATACTTAACTTTTGTTAATTTCTCAAACAAATTACCCATGAAGTCCTAAAAATTTAATTTTATGCACGTAAAATCCATATCCTTTATACCAAAAGGATTTTTGTTCAAATTACCTGGTTTTTTTGTAAGGGCTGAAATATAATCGAATTTTTAAATTATTCAGAATTTTGAAGGTTTAACACTTTTTCCGGTTCTTTCATAACCTATGAAATTTTCTAACCCTTCAATACAGTTATTTTAATCTCAACATAACTAAGAGAATCTGAGTAATTTCGAAATGTGTTTTTGTTATCGGTACTTATTCAGGTATACCTGGTAATATTATTGTTGTTTATCAAGCCTCAAACATATTGATCAATTTGGTCGACTGTTTTTCTAAATACATGTGCTAATAGTTTGGATTCTGATTTGTTTTTAAACCCTATCATAAATCAAATTTGCTGTTTGAAGTTTTGATTTGCAGTGTGTGTATATAATTTCTATAGTTTTCGTCATAGGTGGGGCCCATAAATTTTCTGTAATGATAATAACGATACAGATTATACATCTATCTAAATGAGGTTTTAAGCATACAAAGACTCTATCAACGTAAGTCACTTGTTGCCGTTAATCGTAATTATAATCTAAATTGTGATAATCATCTTAATAAATAGTTCAAATATCGTCTATGGAGATTCTAAATACTTTATAACGATTCTTTTTTCTGATTCTTTTGATTAGTAATTTTTTCTATCTTTTTCTTGGCGGGAATTCCTGCATTTCGATTGAACTGCATCTACTACATTGAATATCCTCATTTTTAGACAAGTAATTGATATAGTAACATTTTTTGCATTGTTTTCTATCAAATTTTGAGTAAAGCTTGATATTGTCTATTTCTTTGTCGAACATTAATACATTTTTCGAATGCAAATCTGTTAAAACAGTGTTCAATCGGTTCGAGATTTTTTCATATTCGTAATTCCTGTACCTTAGATAATTTTTTAGCAAAGTGTTGATAATATCTTCTTTTCTAAACCTATCGATAAATATTTGGCTATTGTTTGCATTGGCTCGAAAAAACAGATCTCTAAGATACCATTCAAGCTCTCTTAGTTCTATTTCCAAAGTCACGATACTTTTTGTTACAGTTGTTATATATTGATATTACATTCAAAGGATGGTTATAAGTGAATTATGCAATACCCTTTGAGCGATTCTAAAAACATTAAAACGGTGACCCAAACTTAAAATCCAATAAACAACAGGTAAATGACTATTGTGGGTATCTGAGAATAACTTTTGAAATACGAAAAAAAAGCGCAACAAATAATTTTATCAACATAATTGATGGTTTATCCTTTTTTGTATGGGATATAACATAACAACGAATTAAAAAAATTGCTCATTAAATTAAAGAGTTGGTTATATTTTCATTTGACTGTTTTAGTGGGCTGAAAAAAATTATCTTAAGGTGCATTTATCTAATTATTATATTTAGATTGCAGATTAATTGCAATTTATTAACTGTGACAATTTCTTGTAAATCGATTTTACAGTTGTAAAGCCAGGTTGTTATATATGTATTATTTGTTATAACTAATATGGCAAAAGACCCGATTTGTGGAATGTTTGTAGAGGAAAACGAAAGCACTCTACATTACTCCAAGGATGAAATAACCTATTATTTTTGTGCTACCCAATGCTTAAATGAGTTTATTGAGCCAGAGAAGGCATTAAAAAAACTAAAAAAACATGTTGCCATAAGCGTTGCACTGACCATACCTATTGTTCTGCTAAGCCTTCCGCATATGATACCGCAGTTAGGTCATCTTTTTCCGATGGGTTTGATGGAATATACAAACTACATACTCTTATCACTTGCAACCCCACTTCAATTTTGGATAGGATTTCGTTTCTATAGGGGATTTTGGGATGGCGTCAAAGCTAGGGCATCGAACATGGACACACTAATAGCTATAGGAACAACAGCTGCATATCTTTATAGCGCTGTAGTAACTATTGCTCCAGGATATTTCCCACTTACCGCCGTTTATTTTGAAACAGCTGCAATTATAATTACCCTCATATTGACAGGAAGACTGCTGGAGACAAAGACAAAGGAAAAGGCCTCAAATGCTGTCAGGAAATTGCTTGACTTAAAGCCCAGAACTGCCAGGGTAATCAGACCCCTGATAAAGGAACGGGGTGATACGGTGATAGATAACGAAAATAATGGCAATTCTGACACTGGAATCTCCAAATTAAAGTTATTATCTAAAGAATTTAAAGAAACAGAGATTCCAATAGAGCAAATAGTGGAAGGTGATTTAATGGTGATAAGGCCTGGAGAGAAAATTCCCACTGATGGTGTAATAGTGGATGGTAAGTCGTCCCTCGATGAGTCTGCATTAACAGGCGAAAGCATCCCAATAGATAAGGGAAAGGGGGATGAGGTAATAGGTGCCACCATAAACAAAAACGGCCTTCTCAAGGTCAAAGCAACAAAAGTGGGACAAGATACTGTATTGTCCCAAATAATCACATTGGTGGAAGAAGCTAAAACCGGAAAGGCAAAACTGGAGAAAATGGTTGACCAGGTGGCAAAATACTTTGTCCCTGCAATTATTATAATCGCAATAGGGGTGTTTTTAGGATGGTATTTTATCGGAAACGCTGGATTAACATACTCACTCTTGGCTTTTGTATCGGTCATCATAATCGCATGTCCTTGTGCTCTTGGATTAGCCACACCAGCTGCGTTGATGATGGGTGCAGGAAAGGGGGCCGAAAACGGAATTCTGTATAAGGGTGGAGAGCATATAGAAATGGCAAATATGATTGATACTGTTGTATTTGATAAAACAGGAACTATAACTGTTGGCAAACCGTCTGTGACAGACATAGTATCGTTAACAAAAGATATTGATGAAAAAGAATTACTTGGGCTTGCTGCAATTGCAGAGTCAGGCTCCGAACACCCCTTGGCCCAGGCCATAATAAACAAAGCAAAACAAAGTACCATCTCAATTGCAAATCCGGATTCCTTTGAGGCCGTTTCGGGCCATGGGCTCAGGGCGCTCTATTCCAATCACACAATTATAATTGGGAACAGAAAAATGATGGAGGATAACAAGTTTCCAATTGCCGAAAGTGTGGATAAAAAACTCTCTGTATTTGAGCGAGAGGGCAAAACAGCGGTGTTGGTTGCGATAGATAATAGCCTCTCTGGAATTATAGCCATATCCGATACCATAAAAGAAGGTGCTAAAGAAGCAGTCAAATCCTTGAAAAACATGGGCATTGAAGTAATAATGCTTACAGGCGACAACCAGAGAACTGCAAATGCTGTTGCCTCAAAAATTGGCATCGAAAGGGTTATGGCGCAGGTACTTCCCCATCAAAAAGAAGACGTTGTTTCTAAACTAAAGATACAAGAAAATAAAGTTGTTGCAATCGTCGGTGACGGTATCAATGATGCACCGGCACTTGCTAGGGCGGATTTGGGCATAGCCATAGGATCCGGGACAGATGTTGCAAAGGAAACGGGAGGCATAATACTGATAAAGGATAACATAGGGGATGTAGTTACAGCCCTTGATTTAGGAAAGAAAACTGTATCGAAAATAAAACAAAATCTATTTTGGGCTTTTGCTTACAATACTGGCCTGATACCTATTGCAGCAGGTGTGCTGGTTCCCTTTCTAGGATTGGGGATATTTGGTTGGCTTCCAATCCTTGCGGGATTGGCAATGGCGATGAGCTCTGTTACAGTAGTAACAAATTCCTTGCTTCTGGGACGATACAAACCAAAACAAAAAATCGCTTAATCCCCAATTTTGTTATGGGTGAGTTCTTAATGTGGCCGTATTACAAAAATTGAGAATCAACAGTATCTTTATATTGTTATTAGGCCTACCTAATCATGTTTGTGATACAAAACCCATCATAAACCCAAACACACTCAAACACTGCTACAAACCAAATCCCGTGGATGCAGTATTTGGTGGTTCTATGGGCGCTTGGAAATAGTGTCTATGATAATAAAGGAATGAATCTCATAGGAGGTGGAAATGGCATATACCCACAATTCATTCCTTTGTTATCTTTAGGAAAATTTTGCATTTATGGCTAGAATTGTGCCAAATTACCATTAATAAACCTGCTAATTTGTTAATAATGCATAAAGGATAACTCGCCTAGATGACATCATAAAACATGCACAAAGATTGATTGAAT
>JBKJYK010000292.1:0-9312 GCA_046715515.1 Candidatus Nitrosocosmicus sp. | reverse complement strand
CTAATAATGTCAATTTCAATTTTTGTATTATTCATGAAGCCATAACACCCCTTGTTTCTTCATATAATCCATTAAAGATCCTTTTAGAAGAAGTATTCCATAATTATCCTAATTGTGCTACATAACCTGCAACTGATTGTTTGATTATCCTGTAAGTTCTAGAATAGAAATAGGTATAAAAAACTACCAGTACAAATAAACACTAAAATGAAGTTTTTATTAATTGTATGGTAACCACACCAATAAACAAAGAGATTCTGATTCATAATCAAGACATGGCATATGAGACCACCTGGAAAATGTTTAGCCAGGGGATCATATCCAGACTTCTCGATGGAGGGAAAGAATTATGTTGCACGAAAAGTTAAACAAAATTGTTTGTCAATAGACGAATCACAAAGGATAAAGAAAAATCAATTTGAGAAAAGATTGGACTGTATCCGTAGTGCTCATAATGAAAAAAAAGAAAACGAAATCAGAACAGATAGAATGGAAGACTATCTTGAAGTGATTTATGAACTGATCCAGCAAAAAGGATATGCTACAACTGCAGACATTTCCAAATATCTCAATGTCAGTTCCCCAAGTGTAACCAAGATGGTAAAGAAGCTAGATGAGAACAGTTATCTGATTTATGAGAAATATAGAGGATTGAGATTGACATCTCAAGGTATTCAAATAGCAAAAAATATCCAGGAAAAACATAGTTTATTTGCCGAATTCTTAAAAATGATAGGAGTGGATAATGAAACCGCACATTTAGATGCCGAAGGAATAGAACACCATCTACACCCTCAAACCAAAAGAAAACTTGAAAGATTCATAATGATATTAAAAAAAAGGGCTCCAAAGCTGATAGACGATTTACAGGAATAAGAGGAAAAATTGAACTAACTATTTTGTTACTTATAGGCACCATAATTATGGAAATGGCAATTCCAGAATAGAGGTAAGGTAAGAGATATCAACAATTTTATTATTAAAAGATAAACTAACCTCACCTAATTCGTTGTCAATGTTTTTTCCACAAAGATTTAAAAAATCACAACCAGTATTTAAAGAAGTTTGGTTTGATTTAAAGTAGTCATTTGAATAAAAATTAGTGGAATAATGACTTGAAAATGACTCTGAAAAAATGTATTTGAGATAATGGTTATCTGTAGATAGAACCATCACAAAGACAATAGAAGAAACAGCAATAAATTGAAATATCAAATTCATATCCGATTACCTTGTTTAAAAGAATAAATTATAATTGCCTTTCCTCTGATAGTGCTATTATTATGATTCTAAGGGATATACTAGAAAAAATAACAACACAAATGAAGAAAAAACCTTGTCTATAAAATACTTAAAATCTAACAAAGAAAAGAAGAAAGTGTTATGGCTTTATTGTTTAATAAAAACGCAATTCAGCAACATTATTTACAATATCTTAAAGGAATCTATAAATGATCTTGCAATGTTAAAACTTTTGGAATAAACATCTTTTTCAGAAGAGTATTCCAGAATAAACACTCTATCATTTTTTATTGTTAAAATGGTTAATACCTTATAGACTTTATTTTCCTGTATAAATTCAAAAACTATAACTCTAGCAGGTAAATCATTTTTAAGTATCACTTCTCCCGATTCAGATTTAATGTAGTTAAAATTCTCAAGTTTCTTATCCAAGAGTTTTTGAAAAAAAGTGATGGTGAAACCATCTAAGGTTGATTTTTGATTTTGTCCTTGATCAGTAAATATATTTACAAGGTCGTCAAAAAAATTGTACTGTAATTTGTGAGAATAAACAGCAAAACGCTGCAGGTCATTTAGAGGATAAAAAAAAACTAATTCGCGATAATCCAAGATAAGAGGTAACGGCTGAATCGGATTCAATGATCCCACTAGCCAATCGTCAGTATAATTTATGCTAAATCCCTCCATAGAATTAACATATTGTAAAAAGTTAATGTTCTTGCTTGTCCCATTAGATATAAAAGAAGAATTGGACGCATAAGTTATGTTATCGTCTAAAGATGGCGAAGCCATAGCCAGAACTAATGTATTAGAGTAAAAAACAGACAAAATCAATAATGCAAAGATAACGAATTTTAAAAGTGCAAAGTCAACAAAGAAAGACCTCAAACACAGTTGAATTTCTTTAATGCAAACAATTGTATCCATCATTAAACATTTTGATTATCAGACAAATACTATAAAGATTTTTAGTTTTATCATATTTAAGTCTTTTTTATTATGATAAGGCTCTGCCACTCAAGGAAAAAATATATTATTTGCGACATCCATACCAAGTCAGATAGATAAAATGCAAGATAATTTTGGAATTATTCACTAGTAGTTTAAAGATATTAACGCTTTTCATACAATACAATCAACCGATACAGATGAGAAATTATCATCCAACAATGCTAGGTGAACAGGGAAGATAAAAAACATATGACAACACGTAATTAACAAAAACACAAATGCAGTATATGTCATAAAACAACGTATATATAGATTAAGAGCAGGTTAAAAAGGCATTAATGTCAGAAAACGGTTAAACGGAAAAGTATTTTTGGTCAAAGACAATACAGATTATAAAACAGAGGTATTTTCATTGCATTTTTCCAATAGATATAAAACCAAGGATAGGAAAGATTTTGGAACTCTGATAGTGGTTAAGGGAATAGACAGTTCAGGTAAGTCAACTCAAATCCGTTTATTGGATAAATGGTGGAGGTTAAAAGGATACAATGTTTTTTACCGAATGGAATTCTTCTGCATCTGTTAAAGAAATTACATCCAAAGGCAAAAGAAAGGAGATATTGACGCCAACTACTTTTTCCCTCCTTCATGCGACAGATTTTGCAGATCAAGTAGAGAACAAAATCATTCCAGCGCTAAAAGCGGGTTTTATTATAATTTCTGACAGATATATCTATACGCCCATAGCAAGAAGTTCTGTTAGAGGAATAGATAAAAATTGGCTGCATAATTTGTTTAGTTTTACCATAAAACCATATATAGTATTTTATTTGGATGTGGATTCATATAATTTGATAAACAGGGTATTTCAAAAAAAAATACTCCCTAGACTATTATGAATCTGGTGGACCTTGGAATTTCCAATGATACTTATGATTCATTTATAGAATATCAATTTGCGTTAAAAAAAGAATTTGAAAAGATAATCAAGATATAGCTTAATCGGCATAGATGGAAATAAAAATACTGAAGAAGTGTTTCAACAAATTTAAACAAAAATATATAATTTTTTAACATTAGACAATAAAGAAACAGGGATAAAATAAATATGAACATAATAAATACGCTAACGCATAATTTTTCAAAATATAAGAGAGAGATAGAGAGATAGATTTAAAATCTATCATATCTAACAATATTCAGTAAAAGAAAGATTGGCTGCAAATAGAATAAAAAAAGGCTCAATACCCGGATTATTAGTAGGAATAGTTCTTGTCGTTGCATTCGTTACTCATCTGGATAATTCCCATAATACCATGTATGTTAAAGCAGCCAATGAAAATGACAAATGTCAGGAATTAAATTATGAAAATACAATCACAAATGACTATGAGATAATGGTGGATGAATGTAACAGAATAACAAATGGGAGTGAAAAATGCGATTCTGTAACTTCCATGATTTTATCCCTTGGGAATATAAAATGTTCCTAAACATTGATAAGAATGTCATTTGGGGTAGATAAACTAGTGTGACCTCAATTTCTGAATGGAAAAGATGGATATTATATAATTTAATTGGAGAGGGAATTCATAATGTATTGTTTGAAGATCAAATAAAAAAACTATCAGGAAGACACTACGAAAATAATCTAACAATTGCTTTAAATATTTTAGTGGACAGTGGCATACTGTTAAAATTAGAAACCAACAAAAGAAAAAAATTTATTGTCAATTATGAAAGATTAAGTGACGCCCAAAACATACTAAATGATAACAGAAATTGGACATATAACAAAGATAATGAAAAAGAGAACAAAAATATAAATCAATATTTTTCCGAACCAGAAGGATACAGCTTTTGGTTCAATATAGAAGAAAAAAACCCACGCAACAGAAAAAGTATATACAATCTATATTGCAAGAAAACAGATGATTTGGATTTTTCAGCCCAAATAATAACTCAAAGATATTCGCGAATACTACATATGGGATCGCTAAGACAAAATGAGTCCAACATTTCAAAGTTATGGAAAGCCTGTCAGCAATTATCCCAAATTACAAAGAAAGGAGAGTTTATTTTGCAAGATTTACAAGATAAAGAAAGAAAAGCCTGTGGAAACAACAGGCAACGCGGAAAGATATCTTTGGCAATATTTAAAAAATTAGGTTATATCAGAGAAAACGGCAGAAAAGGTAATTCAACATCATTTACATTAACCGGAAAAAATCCACCATTTACCACATTGGACAAGTTAATTAACACATGACAAATTATATTTGTTTTAATCGCAAACCTATTATTAAATTATTTATCACTATAATATATGGAAATACTTGATGATAAAATTTTAGCTAAAAACATATTCCAAAAATATACAGTTAATCCAAAGAATTGGAATTTCATAATTTCGACTACATCAATTCATGATGGTTTTTTTGACGCAACAGTAACAAATCCTGATGAGTCATGGCAGCTAAAGATTGATTCATTATTCAAACCCATGCCAATGATTACGGGAACAAAATTAGATATAGAACCATCAAAATTGAAAAAAATGACTAATGAAGGTATGCCTCCATTCGGATACAGAAAAATAGACCCACCAATGATAATGAATCTGTTTAAAAAAATATCCCAAGAACAAGAAACGATTGCAAGAAAAGATATTGAGTATGTAAACAATGAGCTAAATTCATTTTTAGGTTCTCTTGAACCAACTATCCCAGAAAAAGGTATTGACTATTTATATGGCCCGTTTCTCTTTACAAATAAAAACATCATAGATAACAATCCATATCATAAAAATATATCAGAAAAACTATCTACAAACTTAAAGAAAAAAATTAAAGAAAGATATCCCAGTTATGGATAATATTGAAAGGGCAAATAAAAATTGATAAACTTCAAAGCAAGGTATTAAAAAACAATCCGCTAAAGGATCCCTATACAAGGGACATAATAGTTTATCTTCCTGAGAACTATTCAAAGAGCCTTTCGAAAGGCTATCCAACAGTCTTTTTGTTGCCAGCATTTGGAAGTAATAACTATTCATCTATCAATAACAACCCCTTTTCGCTAACAATTTATCAGATATTAGAAAATCTAATTAGCGAAAATAAATGCGGTGAAATGGTAATTGTTGTTCCCGACTGTTTCAATAAATTTGGAGGCAGCCAATACCTAAATTCAATTGCAATTGGCCGTTATAAAGATTACATACTCGAGGAAATAATACCTTTCATAAATTCCAAATACAACATTGCCAATAAAAGTTTGTTGGGAAAATCTTCTGGAGGATATGGAGCAGTTACAATCGGCATGGAATATCCAAAAATGTTTAAATCAATAGCTGCTCACTCCTTTGATTCAGCATTCGAGTATTGCTATTTACCAGATTTTCCACTGGCATTTAAGGTGCTCAAAAAAGCTGGGGGGCCGAAGAAATGGTTAAAGAATTTCTGGAATAAAGAAAATAAAAGTGAAAAAAGTGACTTTACCACCTTAAATGTATTATCCATGGCAGCTCATTACTCTCCAAAAAAAACTAACGGCACCAATGTAGAAATAAATCTACCATTTGATCTAAAAACAGGCGAAATTAACGAACAAGTGTGGCTTGAATGGAAAAACAAGGATCCCATCAACATGATTAATAATTTTAAGAATAATTTGAAAAGCATGAACTTGTTATTTTTTGATTGTGGAAAAGATGACGAATTCAATCTATTCATAGGAACAAAGATTTTTAGTGAAAAATGCAAAAAATTGGGAATAAAGCATGAATATATCCAATATGAAGGGGGACATTTTAATACGAATTTTAGATATGCAACATCTTTATCAAAAATATACAAATCAACATCATAACCTATACGATGAGCATATGTTATTTTGAGCACACTCAGCACTAAAAACCAAATACAGGGCTTGATGCCTAAAATTCAGACATTCAATGTCTTGGATTTAAGATTTTTTTGCAAAGGCAGTTTTCCATATATTGAAACTATCAGGGTAAAGTCAAAATTGCGATCATTTAGAGAATGTATCAAACTAGCACACATACCACACAATTTGTAAAACTTGCTCTCAACATAGCCAAAGTCAGTAACAGATAAAGTTATTCAAAAATAACCAAAAATTACTATATTGAATTCAGAAATAGGCTTTTTATTTAATATAAGTCAACCAAGAAGTATTGTCATTTCTGTATTTTCCCCTTACAATTTGCCCATAATGATTTTGAATTTTTGTTGTTGTTGGACCAACATTCCCATCACCTATGATTCGATGGTCAATCTTTCCTATAGGTACAATTTCAGATGCAGTGCCAGTTAAAAATGCTTCATCAAAATAATACAACTCATCCCTAGATATATTGGCTACCCTTAAAGGGATTTTATTTTGCTTTGTTATTTCAATAACAGTGTCACGAGTTATTCCCTCCAAGGCACCGGTAGAAATAGGAGGGGTATATATCACATCATCTTTTACTAAAAAAATATTTTCTGCACTGGCCTCTACGATAAATCCATTAGAATTCATCATTAGTGCCTCGTCACAGCCCGATTTTATGGCCTCCATCCTAGCTAAAGCAGAATTAGCATAGTTTGCAACACCTTTGGCATGAGTCGGCATTGTTTTTACATCTAACTTCATCCAAGATGAAACCATAGTTGCAATCCCCTCTTCCCTATTTTCTTTTTTTATATGTTCACTCCAATTCAAAACAGCGATAACAATAGAAACCTTGTTTGGTAAAGGATTAACACCTAATTTACCATATCCATAAAATGCAATTATTCTAATATAACACTCATCTGCATTATTGGCTTTTATAGTATCAATTACAGATTGTCTAAGTTCATCTTTATTGCATTCAAAATGCATAAAGTAGGCTTTCCCGCTATTAAATAACCTTTTTATGTGATCATCAAGTCTAAAAATTGCAGTGCCATTGTCAGTAGCGTAAGATCTTATTCCCTCAAATACCCCCGTTCCATAATGCAATCCATGAGTTAATACATGTACTTTAGCTTCATCATAATCTATCAACTCCCCGTCAACCCATATCTTTTTACTTTCCAACATTAGTTTTAATTAGATAAATCCAATTAGTTTATAATTGTGCCTTTTGAATGTATAGACTTTATTACTTCCTCAACACTGTTATCCTCAACAACTATAAGAATTCTTGAAGTTTCTTCTTGTGCATCTATGTTTAGTATGTTAATATCCTGTTGACTAACTATACTACTTGTTTCAGACACAATTTTTGGGACTTTCCACATGGAATCGCCTATAAGGGTAACAACCCCTCTAGCATACACCATTTCCACTTTTGGATAAAAGGACCGAAAAGCTTTTTCATGCCTTTTAACATAATCTGCATCTAAAAACAAAAATCGGGTCATTTCATAATTATCTTGTCTATAGGGAGATAGTTTTACAAAATCATGATATTGTCGTTGCTTTTCTAATAATGCTACCATATGAGATGCTGCAATAGACTCCATTCTAACTATAACACAATTTCTTTTTCCTGTGACTATTTTAATTTTTGATTCACGCTCCATTTCCTCAAAAGATATTTGTTTTTTAATCCTTGTAAAACGGCTAGGGTCAGAAATATTTGTTATTACAATTGGTATATCCAGATTATTATCATCAATATCTTTTATAGCTACAGGGTCCAGAATTTTCATACCAAACATTCCAGCTAATTTAGCCTCGTTATATGAAAGCGATTCTACATATTGTAAATTATCTGAAATTATGCGAGGATCGGCGCTTAACACAGCATTATCTTTTTCAAAATCAATAAGAACATTATAACTAGAAGAAAGTAAAATGCCTAGGTCGGCAGCTGTTCGGTCAGAACCACCTCTTTCATAGGTAGTTTCCAAACCATCAATGGTTTTTCCAATAAATCCGCCAATACACAAAACATCATGGATTTCCAATAAGTTAATCAAAGAGTATAGATGTTTTTTGGATTCATCTAACATGAAATTGGCTGCTTCAAAATTATCATCGGTAACAATAGGCCATTCACCTACAGATACGGATTCAGAGTTAACACCATTGCTTTTCAATATATAATTCATTAGGCATGATATAACAATTTCACCACTGTAAGCAAGTATCCTGGATCTGCTTACGTCTACAAATCGCCTGTTTTCGGTCACCTGTTTAAGCGAAATTAGTACAATTTTAGTGAAATTTTCTAAATCAGATACAAATTTTTGTCTATAGTCATATGGCAAATACTTGTCAGATATTTTTAGATAAACCTCTCGAAAAATATCTATATCCACAGGGTTAAGTGAAGCATAGTTTCTAGATACCCTTATGGCAACGTCAGTCATGGATAGGTTTTTGCCCTCATAATGTGTAAGGGGTGCAGAAAACACACAGACAATCTTCTTGGCATTCCTTTTTAATTCTTTAATCCTGCGGATTACAATAGGTATTTTAGCGCCATCGATACCTAAAGCAGATCCTCCAAATTTTACTATTATCAGATGTTCCAATATAAAAACAATAAATTATCGAGTTATTAATAATTTAAAATTTTATGTATTATTTTAGCTGCCCTTAAAACACCATTTTTAGATTTCTTTGTTTCAACAGGGTTGGTGCTAGAAAGTTTTTCTTCCATTAGCCCGACCAATTTAAAAACATCATCGTATTTGAAACCCAACAATTTAGCCCGATGTTCCTGTTCAAAATGATTCTTTATAGGAATAAATATTCCAGGAGTTCCATATACCAGGCTTTCATCCACTGTGGATTTTCCTGCGAGAGATATAACCAAATCTGCCGCTTTAACATACTCATGTCCATTGTTTGCACACCCAACATATCTACAATTTTGATTTAATTTTGGTAATGTGTCAAAAGAGGACAAAATAACTAAATCGTATTCATTGTTATTTTTTAAATATGGGAACGATTCAATGGTTTTTTTTAACAGATACAAACCCGCATTAGTCCCTCCTGTAGACACCAAAATCGTTTTCTTGTTAAAGAATAGTTTTTTTCTCAACTCATCCCTAGTGTTACTAATTTCCCTAACAATAGGCCCAACATAAAAAAAATTATCTTTGTCTTCACCTA
>JBKJYK010000291.1:0-11953 GCA_046715515.1 Candidatus Nitrosocosmicus sp. | reverse complement strand
TTCTATGAAAAAGTTTTATTAGGAAAACTGAATAACTATCAGTTGTTCCCGGAATATTGCTCATTTGTAATTGACAAGAAAAAATGTTTGCTTCCACCAGAATTTATAATGGAAATCAACGATGGTGAAAATAACAAATTTATGGTTGGGTTAACTTGCTGTGATCATAAACAAAAATTAGAAGATAAATTTCTACTTCTACAAAGAGACAATCAGATTCCACAAGGAAAAATAATTTTTACTCCAATAAAAGTAATCCAAACTAAATGCGTTACTGGAAACCAAGAAGATGTTGATGAGATACAATTAAAAAGACTTTGAAAAAGCGGATTATTGTATGGTCAGGTTTTTATGGCACAATCTTATTTCTGTACTAATAATGCCTTTTTGTTATTACCCTCTAACACATTAATGATATTTGCAGCGGCAATCTCTGCCATCCTGCTTCTAGTACTGTAACTTGAACTTCCAATATGTGGCAACAAAATAACGTTTTTCATTCTGATGAGCGGATTGTTTTTCGAAATTGGTTCTTGTTCAAATACGTCTAAAGCTGCTCCGGCCAAGTATTTGTTTCTCAAGGCAAAAGCTAGGTCCCTTTCTTTTATTATTTTGCCCCTGGAAATATTGATTAGGAATGCGGTTTTCTTCATTGTTTTTAAATTTTCCATATCAATTAGATGGTAACTGTCATCATTCAAGGAACATGCGATCACTATATAATCGGCAATGGATAATAATTCTTTCAATTTGCAGTATTTTACCCTGTATTTTGTATTTTTATCTAAATCTGTAATTTGCCTGTTTCTTTTATAGTAAATAATTTCCATACCAAACCCCATGGCTCTCTTGGCTATTGCTTTACCTATTTTTCCAAAACCTATCAAACCCAATACCTTGTTATGTATATCTGTTCCTAACATTAAATCAGGGCACCAACCGTTTTTCCATTTTGATTCCCTTACAAACCTGTCTGCCTCAACTATTCTTCTTCCTAAACATAATATTAAACCAAAGGCTAAATCCGCCGTTGTCTCTGTCAAAATGTTTCCTGTATGGCCTATCCGTATGCCTTTAATATTGGCGGACTCAATGTCGATATGTTCATAACCTGTACTAAAAGTGCTAATTATCTTCAGGTTTGGACCAGCAATATCCATTATTTCTTTATCGATTTTGTCTTGTAACACACACAAAATGGCGTCCATGCCTTTTACATCCTTAATTAACTCGTTCCTTTTCAAAGGCCTGTCTTTATTGTTGATTATTACATTATACTTTGACCTTAGGATTTCTATTCCATTTATGGGAATCTTTCTTGTAATCAGAACTGTAGGGTGGTGGTCTATCAATTGATGGGTGTTTTTACTCTTTACGTTATTTAATTCTGATGATTGGGGGAATGGCTAAATGGATTATTACTTGATGGAAAACAAGTTTTATTAATTTGGGCTGTTATAGAAATACGTTATGTTTAACCATGTTATTGATTTGTATAGCAATAGAAGGCAAAGCATAAAAAGAGGCCCAAACCATGTTGTTGATGATTCCTCTAAGAACGATCATGGTTTGGATCATAACTATGACCTTGATGTGTTTTTATCAAATACCATGCTTTTTGAAAATATTATTGATTATGATAACATAAAGAAAATTTTTCTATTTGCAATAACATCCAATTTGCCAGTTCATGTTTTATTGGTTGGCCCCCCTGGATCGGCAAAAACTTTATTTTTAATGGAATGTATGAAACTTCCGCGATCATATTTTACACTAGGTAGCCATAGCACAAAGGCAGGCATGATGGATTACCTTTTTAAAAACAGGCCCAGAAACTTGATTATTGATGAGATTGAATATATGCCGATTAAGGATCAGGCTGCCCTGCTGAGTTTGATGGAATCAGGGATATTGAGTGAAACAAAATTTGAAAAAACCAGAAAATCTACCATGAAGACTTGGGTTTTTGCGTCATGCAACAACGAAAAAAAATTATTAACACCTTTGCTGTCACGATTTTTGGTTTTGCATTTTAAAAAATACACATATGCGGCCTTTTTAAAAATATCCCAAAATATTCTTCTGAAAGACTGTAACCTTGAGAGCGAAATTTCAAATAAAATTGCCTATCTGGTTTGGAATAAACTAAAATCTAGGGACATACGCGATTGTGTAAAGATAGGAAGGCTTTCAAAAAGCATTGAGGATGCAAATTTAATTGTTAACGCACTAAAACAAAACAAAAACAATAGCGGCGAATTGCTCCATAATTGACATTCAAAAATATTGCATTGGGGGATGCTTTTATGGCATTGAATTTGAAATACTCCTATTTTGATATATTACCAATATCAGAAAATATGGAATTTTAATAATTTAATGAATATGATAATGAAGCAACTGAGTGGACTCCATACGATTGTTTCCAAATTTTGATACCATCTGCCATAATTATATGAATGACATACAAATTGATTAATTGTTTTTCTTATAAACATATTTTTGAATTGTTGTTTTTATAAAAAATGTCTTTTTAAGGAAAAATTTAAAGTAAAAATGAATATAAAGATAAGATGTGTAAAAGAACCACAACTAAATTTGAAAATTTTTATTTGTGGCCCAACACTCTATGAAAAGTGCCATATTGGACATGCTCGAATTTTCATTTTTTTTAATTTTTTAATTAATTTCCATAGATTTATTGGAGACTCTCCTATTGCTATATTGCAGTTAACTGATATTGATCATAAAATTTATCAAAAGAGCGACAACCATAAAACAGAAAAAATCACTGATCTTCCAGATAAATATTTAGTTTATCTTTTTAGAGATTTGGAGAGCATCCAAGTAGAGCATAATTTTATTTACAGCCGTGTTTCTGACTTTTTGTATTTAATTAAAGATGATGTTGTTAATATTTTGAGAGCGAAAAGGGGTTATTCGTATGCCGGGAATGTTTATTTGACATTTAATGACCCTCCCGCCACTAGTTCTCTGGGGTTAACATCCGATCAAATCCGAGACATGCCGATTGATATATCTATTGGAAAAAAAAATCAGAGAGATATATTGATATGGAACTCTGAGAATTTTTACCATGAGCACAAAAGATCAGCAGGTTGTGAAAGCAAAAACAGCGATGAATATTTGACAAGCGGTATCCCCGGATGGCATTTTCAGGATCATGAGATAATAAAAAATGTTTTTAATACAAAGTATGACATCCATGGTGGAGCTAGGGAGTTGTTATATCCTCATCACGAATTTATTTATGAAATGTTTATCCAAAATGGTTTAGATAGCAATAACCGTTTGTTCCAAGGAAACATTTGGGTTCATGTGGGGCTTGTAAATAAAGATTCCGAAAAGATGTCTAATTCAAGTGGTAACACTGTTTCTATTTCGGATGTTTTAAAAAGATACAGCCCAAATGCACTTAAAATCTTTTTTTTATCTGAAAGATATAAAAACGATATAGAGTTTTCAATTGAAGGTTTTGATAGGGCTGAAGTAATTGATAAAGTTATCGCAGGTTTATTTTTAAAAAATGAAATCGATCCTCAACAACACGATTACTTGGAAAAACAGTATTTAAAGCAGTTTTTAAAGATTTTGCATAATGATTATGATACGGAGGCATCAATAAACCTGATTCTAGAGATAATTGATAAGCATCATAATCCGGCATTAATTGAGAGGATGGTTAAAATTCTTGGTCTCAAATATTACTAAGATTCTGAAAGAAAATGAATTTAATTTTTGCAGAAGTTGGCATTCTGCAGTGTTAAATACTGACAACAAATTCCTTACTTTATTTAACAAAGAATTTTGTGATGACTATTTTATAAATAGAACAATAATTAATAAAAACCTTAATTTCAATCCAGACGATAAAGAAGAAATTGAAAAATTAATGCATCCATTAATTGAACTTTCAAAAGAGAAAAAAATAACTTTAAATTTGCATATAGCTTCAAATAAGCCCTCTTTAGAAGAGTATTTGATTCTCAAAAACTTCAAAAAAATTGATGAAGTGATAGGGTTATATTATCCAAATTACCCTGAATTGTGTATTTCAGACGCGCAAGACCGTGCGTCAAAACAATCTGATCAATCATTGCAGATTCTGGTAGTTGACAATTTTGAATCGTTGAAAAAGTGGATAGGGGTATACTGTTTGGCTTTTAATATCCATAAAAACAAAGAAAAATTGATTTATCTAATACTGAAGGAAAAATTCAATATCTTTAAATTTGTTTTGGCTGAAATAAATGGTATAGGGGAGAATAATAACCAGAATGTGGGCTGCAGTATTCTATTCTCTCACAACGATTGTATTGCATTATATTGCCTAGGTACTCTAAAGGAATACCGGCATAAAAATATTGCAACAAATGTCATTAATTATTCATTTGGATATGGTAGAGAAAAAGGATGCAAAGTATTTGGGCTCCAAACATTAAAAAGCGATAACTTATTATCTTTCTACCACCAAAAAGGGTTTGCAGCGTGTTACAGTAATAAGATATATAGATTTTTTGACAGTTAAATTTATTACTGATACATTTTCACTTAAAAAATCTATTGAATGTTATTGATGGTGTTAATGATTTTATTTTTCCTATATTTGTTTATGAGAGTGAGTTAAATTATCAGAATAGTTTAAGACTCCAATACCTGAATGATTCTAAAGTTTTCATAAAAAATATTTCTGCATTTGTTCAAAAATTAATTGATTTGAGGATATGCAATATTCTTATTTTTGGTATACCTGCAAAAAGGGATTCATTTGGAGCCTCTTCATTTGATAAAAATGGAATAACCCAAAAATCAATTAGAACAATCAAGGCAAATTTTGGCAGTCGGGTAAATATTATATCTGATGTGTGTATTTGCCAATACAACACTTCTGGTCATTGTGGTGTTCATTCTAATGATGTTGTTAACAACATAAAGGATCCAAAAAATATGGGGATCTTAAAAATAGATAATGATAAAACTTTGAATATACTGGGAAAGATATCGCTGAGCTTATCTGAGTCTGGAACCGACTTTATTGCCCCTTCCTCAATGATGGATGGTCAAATATTTTACCTAAAGAAAATTTTGGAAAACAATGGTTTTGATAACGTTAAGATAATGAGTTATTCTTCAAAGCATAATTCCAGTTT
Organism: Candidatus Nitrosocosmicus sp.; assembly: GCA_046715515.1. Lineage (GTDB taxonomy): Archaea > Thermoproteota > Nitrososphaeria > Nitrososphaerales > Nitrososphaeraceae > Nitrosocosmicus. The sequence goes on along the minus strand of JBKJYK010000291.1, from coordinate 6,782 downwards.
GTATGTGCCATTTAGGAATAACAATTTTTTTAAAGCGGATTTTATCGATAAATCATCTTACCAAAACAGTTTTTATAACTTAAGGGAATCTATTAGGGAGGCAATAATGGATATCGATGAGGGTGCTGATTGGATAATGATTAAGCCTTCCTTATGGTACATGGATTTAGTAAAAGCGATAAAATCATATATCAAGAAGCCGTTGGTCGTCCAAAATGTGTCCGGAGAATATGCATTTGTACAGGCTGCTGCAGAAAAGAGATGGATCAACAAAAAAGAGTGGTATGTTTTATTTTTTATGTCGATGAGGAGAGCTGGAGCAGACAAAATAATTTCCTATTTTATTTTTGAATTGTTAAATGAAGTTTCTGATTATTAATTTTGCAATAAGGATAAGTGGGTGTTGTGACAAAAAATTTACTAATTTTTTTTAGAGGCTGAAACAATCTGCCCACTTGTTGAATCCACATATATTTTTGTATTGTTGGTTGTTATTTCCCATGCATAATGAATACCTTCTGTTGTCGGAGGCGTTGTGTTGCCCAATGCCTTTATAGTGGAACGATTATCTTGGTCCAACAGGTATACTCCTCCATTACCTCTTACCATTACATATTGGTAGGTAAATTTACCTTTCACCTCGTTGAAGGTGATGTTGTCAATTTCACTTAAAGGATATCCATAGACTTCGTGCAACACTATGATAAATGCTTCCTCTGGTAAAAGTTCAATGGAGTTAAATTTTGGATTCCCTAATGAATTTAAAATAAACAAATAAATCACTAAAGTAAATGCTATGGAAAATAAGAATAAAATTAATATTTTGATTTTTTTGTTTTTGACATTCATTTGATTTGTTAGTTTGTGGTAATAATATATTGGTTTATTTGGATTTAAATTCGTTTACGATTAGATTATATATAATTAATTTTTTAAATTAAATGTCCCGCGGTAGCTCAGCCTGGTAGAGCTTTCGGCTGTAGTTGTTGGCAACTAATTGCTAACCAATATCAGCCTGTCAGGCTTACATCAGCAGTAACCGAAGAGTCGCAGGCTCAAACAAAAAATGAAATATCGTTTTTGGAGCAAATCCTGCTCGCGGGATACACATTATAACTGTTTGATTTTTGTTTATTGTTGTGATTTATGCATTCCACAGAATAATCGTTTCGCAATTTCAAAAAAAGGTAGATGTTTCTAATTACCACGGTTCATTAGTTTGAATAGCCTTCATTTTCTTCACTCTCAAACACAATACATTGTCTTTCGTTTGTATTTGTGAATAATACAATTCAAAAGAATATATTCATTATTATGTGAATAATGATGATGATGTCAATGATGACAACGAAGAGCCGTCTGATGTTTTATGGTGACGAAGATTATGAGTACTGAGACATCCGTTATAACTTGGGTCTTATGATGTTACAATAAAACAAACGGTCCACACCGATTCATGGTCAAAACACGTTTTGGTTTATGGCGAGTCTATTAGATTGTTGTAGGGTAAATATTTACATCAAAGGGATTGTTGCCACTTTACCTTTATTTAGTGTCTGTTATAAAATTATATAGAGTTAAACTTTTCATTATTATATAAAATTTAATGAATCCGTTACAAAAGTTTATTCTAGGTTGTATTTATTGTAATAATTTGTCTAATGGGCCAAATTCTAACTTTATTTTACCTTATCTTGAAAAAAAAATCAATTTGGGTAGGGAATTTTATATAGACAAAATCATTAATTTGGAAAAACAAGGCTTCATTAGAATAAAGAACAATGAACTTGACTCACTAAAACCTAAACAAATTATTTGTTGTCTTAGCGACCTTGGCCGTTCAAAGGTAAAGGTTGTATTTGTGGGTGGAGTTTTTGATTTACTGCATCCTGGGCATATCCATACTTTAAAATCTGCAAAGTCTTATGGGGATGTTCTTGTTGTTGTTGTGGCAACTACTTCTACTGCTCTTAAATTGAAGAAGAACAGAAATATTTATCATAATGAAACACAAAGACAAGAATTGGTTGCATCATTATCATTTGTAGATTTGTCAATTATAGGAAAGGAGGGCACATTATACGATACTGTATCTTTTGTAAAACCTGATATAATTGCTTTAGGCTACGATCAAAAACACGATGAGAAGGAGATACAAAAGAATTGCATGGAAAGAGGGATGGAACTGGATGTTGTAAGACTGTCTTCTCCAATCCCCAGTGTAAAGAGCACTATGATCAAAAGAAGCCTGGGTGATTCTTTTTATGATATATAGTTCAAATGTTTTAATTCAATTGTCACAATATCGCCATTTTTTAAGTTTGCTGTTTCCTTGATGCAGACTGGGGAAATTACTTCGACTAGGCTGTTGTTATGGTGTGTCCTTTCTAAAAGCAATAGGGAAGAATCTATTTCAATCCTTTCGCAATCTTTTTTGTTACTTTTCCGAATTTTGTCATTTTCGTCAATTTTGGGAATTAAAATTGTTGGGTAGCATTTTACCCACCCAAATGTCCTGTTTTCATCTTTAAATCCATGAATGTAAATTGATGGATAGTTTGTTATTTCTTTTTTGGTGTCTTTATAGATTTGCTCTTCTAGTTTTATATTCAAGGTACCAGGAAAAGGTTCGTATCCTAATTTTTCCTTGAATTGGTCTTTGTACCCTTTTTTTGACATATAGTATGAACCCTCTCCCATACCTGTAACGATTTTTCCTTTGATAATTACTCTCTTTTTTCTAGAACTATCTATCGCTAATTTCAATAGGTCGTGCAATTCTTTTATGGCCTCAAATCCCTCATGTGTTACTTTTATTTTGAATTTCTTGTTGTTTTTGATTCTTTCAATTAAATTGTCTTTTTCTAATTCAATCATTATCTTTGAAGCTGTTTGTTGAGAGCATTTGATGACTTTACTTATTTCGTTACTTGTTATTTCTATATAGGTCTCCCTGGCACCAAACGAAAGTAGGTGCACCAAGGTTAAAAAATGAAAATAATTTAAATTATTTTCCATTACTGCTATAACTATTTAGGCCTATATCTGAAAACGTTTTTACCCTGATATCTGTTATTGGTTTTTTTATATTACTTGTTCTGTGACCTATAATATACTGAATTCCAGCCTTGTTGGCTGCTTCTATTAGTCTTTGGGTAATAATTCCATCTAAAACCAATAGTTTTCCGCCCTGAGAATTGGATATTCTTTTTACAATTTCTGAAACCGGTACTTTTATCATTGTTTTCATTGAACCGTCGAAGATTACAGCTTCTAGTGTTTCATTGATCTGTGGGAATATCTGTTTGGTAGTTGAAATAATTTCCTCATCTTCGTTTGTTGGTGATGAATTTTTTTCTGAGTTTAGGTATGTAATTTTATTGTTATTGTCTTCAACAGATACTTTATTTTGTTGTTGATTGACGACGGGTCTGCTGCTCTCTGTATCAATCGTATTGATTTGGTTTTGATTAATTGAGCCTTGTGCATTGTTGCGCATCTGGAATTGATGTCCCGAATTTGAACTGTTAGGTGTGCTAGCGTAAGTGTTCTTGATGTATTGTTCCACGTCTCTTAATATCTCTGATATCTCTAATGGGGTACACTCTTCTACTTCTCTTCCTGTTGGTGCCCTATACACTCTGTCTATTTTTACCAACCCTTGCAACTCTTTTAATATCAAATCACCTGCTCTATCTCCATCAATAAAAGCGATAACTCTTTTGCCATGTGTTAGTTTAAGTATTGTTTCATCGATCTTTGCCCCTTCAATTGCTATTGAATTTTCATACCCTGCTCTAAGAAGGTTTATTACATCTGCTCTTCCTTCTACCAGGATTATCCAATCTGAATCATATACTCCAACTCCACACGCTAATTGAGCCTTACCAAAAGTAGTTAGTCTGCCTGGTTTACTCGCATCATATACATCTTTTAGCATTTCCTCTCCTTCACTTATTGTTTTTGTTGCCCATTCTTGTACAATTTTTTTTGCCCTGTCGACTATGATCTTCTTCTTGATGGCTCTTATATCATCAATTCCTATCAATGAAAATTTGGCTTGAAATGGTCCCACTTTGTCGATGCTTTCAATCGCTGCGGCTATTAAAGCAGCAGTTGATATGTCGGTGCTCATAGGTATTAAAGCATCGCCTTTTGCAGAATTTGATTTGGAATCAACATTAACCTCTATTCTTCCAACTTTGGATACTTTTTGTAATTCATTTAGATTCATTTCTGGTCCCAACAAGCCTTCAGTTTGACCAAATATTGCACCGATAATATCGGCCTTTTCTACTAAACCATCAACATCAAATTTCAACTTAACATGATATTTTACTATGCCTGTATTAGGCGTCTTTATTACTTCGTTATTAATTTTATTTATCATATTTAGATGTTGTATTTAATACATTGCCTACCCTCATTAATCTTTTTATTTAATGATTAGTTAGAATGTCTTCATATAAAACTAAATAAATTATATATTTATTTTTATCTTCATTTTTTTTATATGGTGTTAATTGTTATATCTTTCGGATATGGTTATATAAAATGATTTCATTTCTTCAATTTTTTTAATTCTTCCCCTAGTGATTTTAATCAATTTTTTTTTATAGTTCAAATCGATAAACTTACTGTTGGCCTGGGATAATATTTTTTTTGTAATTGCCTTTCCTTTTTGGTCTGCATCTAAAAGTAATATTAATTTTTTATGGTTTGCAGAACAATAGTCCACAAAATCCGTTGTGCCTTTAAAATGATGGTATGCCTTTAAATTTCCCCTAAAACCTAAATAATTCAAAGCATCAATATCTTTTTTGCCTTCCACGATAACTATTGAATTTTGGAGAGACTCATTATTTAAAGAGTGAATAAAATTGTTTACTTCTTCTATTGCAGTTTCATTATTTTCTTTCTTCATGGATAATAATTTTGTTAAGAACCAACTCTCTTCATCTTTGAGCCGCACCGTGGACAAGAAGATTGATCATGTTTAGTTCCACAATTCATACAATAGTAACTGATGGAGCTTCCTGAGCCGCCAAAAACAGAACCCGACATTCCCATTTTTTTCATGGTTCTGTTTCTTATGTAATAACTCAGCATGATGAATACAATTATTATTATTGGTAATGAAAATGGAAAAGGAATTAAGAATGAAATACCCAAACTTATTCCTAGAGAAATTCCTATCCACATTAATTGCTGTGATAAAAATTGCCTGTTATTGCCTATCACTGTATATCAGTGGTACTAATAAAAAACATTATATTTAAAATCTTTCCTCTTTTTAAATTTTGTTTAATTGTGTTCAACTGTACTCTGCGTAGTAATTATAACGTTTCTCGACTTCTTTATTTTTACCATTTAATACAATTTGGATCTGCTGTTGTAATTGATTCATGGAATGGCTTTTAAATTTTATTCCCTCTTCTGTGTCTGGAAATTTTGAAAGGGTATTTTCAAAATCTTTCATAAATGTGACTACCTTTTCTCGAAACTCTTCTTTTGTTGGTGTTTTGTGGTTAGTTACTTTAAACCAAGAAACAGCTAATTGCGATGAGTAAATTTTCGCCAAATCTTCTGTTAGTCTATCAATTTCAAAAAAATCCGCCATTATTTCGTAAAAACCAACACAATGCTTAATAAAATTTCTATTGTATTGACCGTCAATCCTTGTTGTCTTAAATAAAGAACGGTGTTGGATATTGCCCACTATTCCTTTTGGCTGAATAATAAAAATAACACGCCTACCAAATTGTTAGTTGGTTGAATTTGGATTTGATTTATGATTTATCTATGGAGATATTATTACTGAGTTCTTTTCAATCATAGAAATACTTGAAACTAAAGCATCACATTCACACTTATTTTGAGAAAAGCATTATTGAGATCGATACAGTAATTGAGGTGCGGAACTAAGAGTTTTGGTTATGCCTTTATTGCAAAAAACATATAACGTAAATTAAATCCATTGGGAATTGGCTTAATTTATCTATCGCTAACACAACAAAGAAGAGGTGTTGAGGGTTAAAGTGGCTTTTACCTAAAGTAAATAATATAATAGAAAGATAAAAATGGGCATATTTGTTTTCGAACTATGTGCCAATAACCGATGCAATAAAAAAACAAATAGCTCAAAAAAGACGCCTGTTCTTTAAGATATGTTTTAAGTGTGGAGCCAAAAATCCTATTGGATCAGATAGATGTAGAAAATGTCATGGAAACCAGATGCGTTTAAAAAACAGAACATTGGGTGCGAAAAAATAGTTTTTTACATTTTTACATCAATTTGTTTAAAATCCTTGAAATTTCTTTCCATATAAGAAACCTTTAATTATCTTTTTCTATTCATCACATAAAGATCACGATTAATATGAAATACCCAAAAGTTGTTTTGACTGCTGATAGAACCTTAATGTCTCCCTATAGAGGAATCTCCCTTGCATCTTTTTTTGGCTGTGCCCCAGCACTAGATTTAAACCGTAGTCATGATTCCTTTTGGTATAAAGTCTTGGGTAATCAGGTGACTCCTAAATTACTTTTTGATTTTATTTGCAATCCTGTTGGTCATGTGGACGGTAAGGCTAGTTATGCTCCTTATGGCCTAAGGAAGATTGAAGCGGCCTTATTGAGGGATGGATACCCAAAAGAAGATGTGGTTGTGGCTCATCCTGATTTTGTTGACAAGTTCATAGGACCTGAAACTGAATTTGTAGGTACCTATGAAATGGATCCGTTGGGAATGGGTCCAGTTACCATGACCTTTACTTATGGTC